>NZ_JBMDXJ010000373.1:0-1855 GCF_048594945.1 Pseudactinotalea sp.
CTACTGGGGAGGGCTACGGCTCGGCTGGATCCGGGCGCCGCGGCCGCTGATGGACCGACTCGTCCGCACCCGGATCGGGCTCGACCTCGGTACTCCCGTGCTCGACCAGCTCGCGCTCGCGCGCCTGCTCACCGATGGCGCCGAGGTCCGAGCCGCCCATCGCGAGCGCCTGCGAGAACAACGTGAGGCACTCCTGTCCGCGCTCGCCGAGCACCTGCCCGAGTGGCACGCTCCGCGCGCTCCGGGCGGCCTGTCGGCGTGGTGTCAGCTTCCGACCCCCGTGGCCAGCGCCCTGTGCGCGAGCGCCGAGGAGCACGGGGTGGTGATCGCACCCGGCTCGGTGTTCGCCGTCGACGGACGGATGGAGTCATTCGTGCGGATCCCGTGGATCCGGCCACCCGCCCAGATGCGCGAAGCCGTGCTCCGGCTCGCCGACGCCTGGGCTACCACCCGCGAGATACCCCTCGACGGGCCCGATCGGCGCGTGACGATCGCCTGACATCGGGCACATCACCGGATCCACCTCGAGCTGGATGGCGGAATCTGCAACGCCCGTCAGCCGATGACTTCCGGCACATCACCGGCCATCTCGGGACGACTAGCGTCGAGATCGTGATCGATGCCCTGCTGATGTGTGGCGCCGTCGGAGCGATCGGGTTCGTGCTGGTCTTCACGATCGACGGCGCCACCCGCCCCGGCTACCGCCCCGCCGAACACCCTGTGAGCGCGCTGTCACTCGGACCACGCGGTTCGCTGCAGCGATGGAACTTTCAGATCTCAGGCGCGTTGCTCACGGCCGGAGCCGTCGGCATCGGGTTCGCACTCGACGGCGTCGCCGGCCTGGCCACCGGGGTGCTGCTCGCGTTGTTCGGGATGGCGTTGATCGCCTCCGGCGTGTGGACGATGGACCCGATGCGCGACTACCCGCCCGGCGCACCGCAGGAACTCGACACGGAGAGCCAGGCGCACCACCGGCACGACCAGGCCGGTGGCGTGGTGTTCTCCGTGCTGCCCCTCGCCTGCCTCACAGCCGCATGGGCTCTCGCAGAGAGGACCCCCACGCTCGCGATCATCAGCGGCGCCGCCGCTGTGCTGCTCGGCATCGCCTCCTACCGGTTCGGCGTGCTCTGGGAACGCGCCAGCACCCGCGTTGGCCTTGCCCAACGCCTCTACATCGTCCCCGGCTGGCTCTGGATCGCCACCCTCTGCGGAGTCTTGCTCGTCGACACGGGGATCTGAGCGGCGCGAGCACTGTGGTGCCCCCGAATGGATTCGAACCATCGACCTACCGCTTAGGAGGCGGTTACTCTATCCCCTGAGCTACGGGGGCGGGGACGAGTCCCATCTTCTCAGGTCTGCGCGCCCACGCGTGCACGCCGTGCGAGGCTGGGTACGTGGTGGAGTCCGTGACGAGTCGCACGATCGACCTCCCGGCAGGAGTCGCCTTCGATCGGCTGACGGCGCTGCGCAACCACGAGCGGCTGATCCCCCTCACCACGATCGAGGCGCCGGCGCGACGACCTCAGGTGGGGGACGTCGTCGTCGCGACCACAGCAGGCCTGATCATCGACACGATGGAGCTGGTGAGGTACGAGCCTCCGGCGAGTCACGCCGTCGGGCGGGCGACATGGATCAAGCAGGGCCCGGCACTGCACGGCGAGGCCGAGATCCTCGTGACGCGACTGAGCGAGGGCGCATGCCGAGTGGACTGGGTCGAGCGGGACATCCGGATCCCCGGACAGCCGCTCACCACCCGCCCGCTGACCGCAGCGACCGGCGTCATGACCCGACTGGCACTCGCCCGGTTCGACCGGCTCGTCCGCGCCTCGACACGGAACCGTCCGCCGCGCGGCCA
>NZ_JBMDXJ010000374.1:0-5686 GCF_048594945.1 Pseudactinotalea sp.
CCCCAGCCCGTTGACGTCGATCTCGTCGTTGGCGGAGTTGATGGTGACGCCATCGCCCGAGTAGGCACCGCCGTCGAGAACCGTGTCGTTGCCAGAGGGCTGGACGGTGTGAATCACCGGCAGGTCGTGAGCCTGCGCGAATGCGTAGTCGCGCTCGTCGCCGCCGGGCACCGCCATGATCGCGCCGGTGCCGTAATCGGCCAGCACGTAGTCGGCCGCCCAGACCGGGATCCGCTCGCCGTTGACGGGGTTGATCGCGTACCGGCCCAGGAACACTCCGGTCTTGGGCCGATCAGTGGCGAGCCGCTCGATGTCCGAGGCGCGGCGCACGTCCTCCAGATAGCTCTCGAAGGAACCGCGCTGCTCCTCGGTCACCAGCTCGGCGGCCAGCGGCGCATCGGCCGCGACCACGAAGAACGTGGCACCGAACAGCGTGTCGGGGCGGGTGGTGAACACCGTGACGGGCTCGTCGCGGCCCTCGATCACAAAGTCGACGTGCGCGCCCTCGGAGCGGCCGATCCAGTTGCGCTGCATCGACAGCACGCGCTCGGGCCAGGTGTCCTTCAGCTGCTCCATGTCATCCAGCAGCCGCTGCGCGTAGTCGGTGACCTTGAAGAACCACTGCGTCAGCTCGCGCTTGGTGACCACGGCGCCGCACCGCTCGCACATGCCGCCGACGACCTGCTCGTTCGCCAGCACCGTCTGGTCGTTGGGGCACCAGTTGACCGGCGAGGACTTCCGGTAGGCCAGCCCTCGCTCGTAGAACTTCTGGAACAGCCACTGGGTCCAGCGGTAGTACTCGGGGTCGGAGGTGTGCAGCCGGCGCGACCAGTCGAAGCTCACGCCGTAGCGGCGGATCGAGGACGCCTGGGTCTCGATGTTCGCGTACGTCCAGGCCTTGGGGTTGATGCCCTGCCGGATCGCCGCGTTCTCGGCAGGCAGCCCGAAGGAGTCCCAGCCGATCGGGTTGAGCACGTCGTAGCCGCGCAGCCACCAGTAGCGCGCCAGCACGTCGTGCAGCGCGAACACCTCGGCGTGACCCATGTGCAGGTCGCCGCTGGGGTACGGGAACATCGTGAGCGCGTAGCGCTTCTCGGCACCGGGCCCCGCGGTGCCGGCCCGGAAGGCGTCGAGCTCGTCCCAGACCGGCCGCCACCGGTCCTGGATGGCGGCGACGTCGTAACTCGCCTCGGTGCTCTCGCTCGTCTCGGTGCTCATGATCGCGTCGATTCCTTCGTTCTTCCTGCGGTGCTGCGCTGCTGGCATCCTCGGGGCACAAAAAAGCCCCTCGGGCGAGGGGCTGCCGCGGCTGAGAGAACCTTCTCGCCGCGGCTAGATAAGGAGCAGGGTGCTGCGCACAGGCTCATCCTAGCGCCCTCCCCCACCCCCGCTTTCAACGCTCTTCCGGCACCACACCACTTTCAACGCTGTTCCGGCACGGCCACACGCCCCGCATGCGGGCGGCACGGAGGGTCCAGCGCCGAGGTGTCGGCACGACAGGTGCCGGAACAGCGTTGAAACCCTCGCCGTGCCGGAAGAGCGTTGAAAGCTAGACGGCGGGGATCGCTGCGGCCTGGGTGAGGACGGCGGCAGTGAGATCGACATCGCCCCCGAGGCCGAGCACCTCGAGCACCGCGGGCACGGCCACCGGGAGGTCGCCGCTGGTCGCGGCGGCGAGCGCCCGATCGACCGTCGCGTCCTTGATCGGCGCGCCCTCACCGCGCAGGTGCAGCACCCACGCGGCGAGCGTCGTGGCTCCACCGACAGGCACGTTCCCCGCCGCGCGCTCGGCCTGCACCACGGGAACGGTACGCACCGGAAGCTTCTGCGATCCGTCGTAGGCGATCTGCGCGGTCAGGTGCCGCACTCGGGCGTTGGCGTAACGGTCCAGCAGCGCATCGGTGTACGCGGCGATCTCCTCATGTGGGAGGTTCAGGTGGCGTTCGGCCTCGGCCCACCACTGCTCGACCCAGCCGCGGCAGGCGGGGTCGGCGATCGCTGCGTCGATCGTCTCGTGGCCGCGGATCGAGCCCGCGTAGGCGAGCAGCGTGTGCGAGCCGTTGAGCAGCCAGAGCTTGCGGCGCTCGTGCGGCTCCACGTCGTCGACGATCTGCGCACCCGCCGCGTCCCACTGCGGCCGGCCGGCCGGGAAGTCACCACTGAGCACCCACTCCGAGAACGGCTCGGTCGGTACCGGTGAGACGTCCTCGGCCCCGACCGCGTCCCGCACCAGCTCGCGGTCCGCGTCGGTGGTCGCGGGCGTGATTCGGTCGACCATCGAGGACGCGAAATCGACGGTATCGCCGATCCAGGTCGCCAGTGTCGGCTCGACGGCCTCGGCGGCGCTCAGCACGACCGTGCGCACGGCCGCCCCGTTGTCCGGCAGGTTGTCGCACGGCATGATCGTGATCGCTCCGGCTCCCGCCGCGCGCCGCGCCAGCAGCCCGGCGACCAGCTTCATCGGTGCGGTCGTCACGGCCGCGCGCGGGTCGCCGGCAAGTGCCGCGACATCGGCTGCGACGGCCTCGTCGGCCAGGTCGATCGTGCCGTCGGCGGCTCGGCGGTACCCCGCCTCGGTCACCGTCAGGCTCACGACGGCGATGGCCGGGTTCTCGAGGTAGCCCAGGTAGGCCTCGTGCTCGTCCGAGCGATGGACGGCGACGATCGAACCGATCACGTCGGTCGTATCTCCGTCGGGGCCCTTGGTGATGAGCGTGTACAGCCCGTCCTGGGGTGCGAGCGCCTCGGCAGCGTCGGGGCGGCGACCCGTGAACGCGGCGATCCCCCACTCCGCCGCGTCGGGTGCCTGGTGGGTGTACCAGGCCGCGTGGGCGCGGTAGAAGTTGCCGACGCCGAGGTGGACGATCCGAACCGGTGCGGCTGCCGGCATGCCGGGCAGCGAACGTGACAGGCGGGTCACAGCTTGAACACCTTCCGGGGATTGGTCGCGACGAGGTCGTGGATGGTCTCCAGCGCCTCGTCCATCGCGAGCTGGTGCTCGCCCACGAGTCCGGCGAGGTAACCGGCGTCGAGACGGCGGGACATGTCGTGCCGCGCGGGGATCGAGCAGAACGCGCGCGTGTCATCGATGAAGCCGGAGGTGCGGGAGAAGCCTGCGGTCTCGGTGACCGCGGCGCGGAACCGGCGGATCGCCTCCGGGGCGTCGATGAACCACCACGGCACGCCCACGTACACGCTGGGGTAGAAGCCTGCGAGCGGAGCGATCTCGCGGGAGTAGGTGGTCTCGTCGATCGTGAACAGCACGAGGTTGAGGTTCGGGTGGGTGCCGTAGGCGTTGAGCAGCGGCGACAGGGCCCGGGTGTACTCGACGGTGGTGGGGATGTCGCAGCCCACGTCCGGTCCGAGCGCCTCGAACGTGGCGCGATGGTGGTTGCGGTGCACGCCGGGGTGCAGCGTCATCACGAGGCCGTCCTCGCAGGACATCCTCGCCATCTCGCTGATCATGTGACGGCGGAACGCGTCGGTCTCGGAGGCAGTGGCCGAGCCGGCGCGCGCGGCCGTGTAGATCCGGCCAGCCTCGGCCGGATCGAGCACGAGCGTCTCGGCGTCGTTCACACCGTGGTCGGCCGAGACCGCACCGTGGTCCACGAAGTACCGGCGGCGGTCCTCGAGGGCGGCGATATAGCCGGCGTAGTCGTCCACGGCGATCCCGGCGGTCTCCCCCAGCCGTGTGACCCGCTCGTTCCAGGTGCTCTCGGTCGGGTCGAGGTACCGGTCCGGCCGGAACGTCGGCACCACGCGACCCGTGAAGGTCTCGTCGGCGGCCAGCGCCTCGTGCGGGGACAGGTCGTCGCACGGGTCGTCGGTGGTCGCGAGCACCTCGATGCCGAAGCTGTCGAACAACGCCCGGGGCCGGAACTCCGGCTGGGCGATCTTCTCGGCGATCGCGTCGTAGATGCTGTCCGCGGTCTCGGCGCTGGGCCGCTCGGTCACGCCGAAGATGCCGGCGAGCTCGTCCACCAGCCAGTACCGCACCGGCGTGCCGCGGTAGGCGCTCCAGTGCTCGCACAAGATCCGGAACGCACGACGCGAGGCCGCCTCGTCGAGCGGTCCCTCACCCACGCCGAGGTCGGACAGCGGCACGCCGTGCGCATGCAGCATCCGGTTGACGTAGTGGTCGGGCGTGATCAGCAGCGAGGTGGGGTCGCGGAACGGGATGTCCTCGCTCAACCACTGCGGTGGCACGTGACCGTGCGGGCTGATGATCGGCAGGTCGGCCACCGAGGTGTACAGCTCGCGCGCCACGTCGCGTGACGCCGCGTCAGCGGGTAGCAGGCGGTCGGGGTGCAGCTCCAGTGCAGGCATGGTGGCCATGGTTGGGTGGCCAGCCACCCGTGTGCCAACAATTGCCAACCATTGCAGCACGCTGCGCGAGCGAGCCGCGCTCAGAGCGAGGGAGCGGCCGGCCCGGTACTGGCCCGTTGGACCAGCTTCGAGGGCAGCAGCACCGGCTCGGCCGATGTGCTGCGCGCACCGCCGACGAACGCGAGCACGTGCCGCACCGCACGCGCCCCGAGCTCGCGCTGCGGAGATGCCACCGTGGTGAGGCTGGGCGTGACGATCTCGGCCGACTGGGTGTTGTCGAAGCCGATGACACTCACGTCCTCGGGCACCCGCCGACCCATCGCGAGCACGCCCCGCATGAACCCGATCGCGACCATGTCGTTGTAGCCCACCACGGCCGAGGTCGGGTGGGCAGCCCAGGCAGCGGCGGCGCGCACGCCCCCGTTGACCGTCGGGGGTACCGGGCCCACACGACGCACACTCAGCCCCAGGTCGACCCGGACGTCGCGCAGAGCCCGCCACCGGACGCCGTCGGGCCATGCCGCCTCGGGACCGGCGAGATAGGTGACGTGCGTATGCCCGAGCCCAGCCAGGTGCTCGGCCGCGCGACGCATCCCTCGCGGGTTGTCCACCACCACGCTCGGCAGCCCCCCGACCTCGCGGTTGAGCACCACCGTGGGCTTGACCTTCGCGACCTGGCGCACCGCGGTGTCGGACATCCGTGGGCTGGCGAGCACCACGCCGTCGACCGTCGGAAGGATCTTGTCGAGCACCTCACGCTCACGGCCCGCGGACTCGCGAGTGTCCGCGAGCACCATCGCGTAGCCGGCCTCGGCCGCCGCCTCCTCGGCACCGCGCACGAGCTCCGCGAACACGGGGTTGGCGATATCGGCGAGCAGCACCGCGATCATCGACGTGGTGCGCGTCGAGAGCGCCCGCGCCTGCGGGTTGGCGCGATAGCCGAGCTCCGCGGCGACCTCGCGGATCCGCTCGGCGGTCTCCGCGTTGACCCGGCCGGGCCGCGAGAACGTGCGCGAGACCGTCGACGGCGCGACGCCTGC
Source organism: Pseudactinotalea sp. (assembly GCF_048594945.1). Taxonomy (NCBI): domain Bacteria; kingdom Bacillati; phylum Actinomycetota; class Actinomycetes; order Micrococcales; family Cellulomonadaceae; genus Pseudactinotalea; species Pseudactinotalea sp. The sequence continues at coordinate 5,367 of NZ_JBMDXJ010000374.1, forward strand.
CGCGCGTGCGACGTCGTAGATCGTGGTGGGCCGCTCCGCCATGCGTCGGACGCTACAACACGCGGCAACCGATTGCCATTCGATGCCGGGCTGGCTTGAATCGTGGGCATGTGGACGCTGAGCGGTTTCGCTGACGAGATCGGACCGGACCTGAACACCCAGCTCGAGGTGATCAGCGAATTGGGACTGACGCACATCGAGTTCCGGAGCGCGTGGAACACCAACGTGCTCGATCTCAGCGACGCGCAGCGGGCGCAGGTCGCCGCAGCCCTCCAGGAGCGCGACATCCGGGTGTCCTCGATCGGGTCGCCGATCGGGAA
>NZ_JBMDXJ010000375.1:0-20909 GCF_048594945.1 Pseudactinotalea sp.
CGAGAGCCACCTTGGCCGCGTCCTGCGCCGCCGCGAAGCTCGCGCCCGCCATCGAGCCCGAGGTGTCGATCATGATCACCTCGGCAGCCTCGAGGGAACCCGCTGTGCTCGCCCCCGCACCGGTGGCCGACACCCGCACGATCGCGTGCACGTCGGTCGCCCCCTCGGCCAAGAATTCGTTCTGGAACACCTCGGCGGTGAAGTCAGCCATCTTCTCTCCTGTTCCTCGCCCTGCAGGCTATCCGTTCTCGGTGGCGCCGACGCTCTCGTCAGGCGCCTCGTGATCCCCCAGCCGTGCGAGCACGGCCGTGATGTTGTCGCGTCCGCCCTGCGCGTTCGCCCACGTGACCAATCGACCCGCGATGGTGGTCGCGTCGGCCCCCTCGCCGGCCGCCGCCGCACTCGAGCGCACCAGCTCGCCCAGGCCGTCCGCCTCGGGACAGTAGTTCCAGAGCCCGTCCGAGCACACCAGCAACCAGCCGGGGGTGGTGACGGTATGGGTGTCCTTGCGAGGCTTGATCGGCGGCGCGTCGGGTCCGAGCCAGCGGGTGATGGCGTGGGCGTTCGGTGAGGATGCGACCCGACTCTCGGGCACGCCCATCTCCATCATCTCCTGCGCCCAGGAGTCGTCGATCGTGAGCCGGACGCCGCGGCCGCCGTCGGGAAGCCAGTACGCGCGCGAATCGCCGACGTTCGCCACCACCACGCGCGGGCCGTCCACGATCGCGGCCACGTACGTGCATGACGGCGCATCGGCCTCATCCCGCGTCGGGACCGCCAGCACCGCCTCGTTGGCGCGAGCGGCGGCCTCCGCATGCAAGGTCCCCCAGGCGCTCGTGCGGGCCACACCTTCCGCGGTCACCTCCTGCGAACCCCCGGGTGCCCCCTCGGCCAGTGCCTCGAGCGCAGCCGTCGACGCCGCCAGGCTCGCCTCGTCCGACAGCGGCGCGGTCGACACGCCGTCGCACACGACGATCGCCGTGACGCCCTCCACGATGTCCAGCGCCATCGCGTCCTCGTTGCGCGCGTGGACGATGCCGCGGTCGCACACCCCGCCCACCGTCGCACTGGGCGAGATCGCGAAGTGGTCGCGCTCACTCATCGCGGGAGCGCCGCACTCCTCGCAATAGCCGTCCGCGGCGACCTTGCCGCCGCAGCGGGCGCAGGGGCGCGCCGGCGGTGCCTCGGCGACGACCGGCTCCGGCTCCGCCTGCGGCGGCGTGCCGGACATCGAGGCTCCGCACACCTCGCAGAACTTGGCCTCCGCATCACCCATGGCCCCGCACGAAGGGCACGGCACATCCACCGGTGCCTGCACCACGGCAGGCGCAGCCTCCGGCTCCGCATCGATCACCGGGACTGCCGGCTCGTCGTCCGGGTCGGTGACCTTCAGGTGCTCGGGCTCGGGCAACGCTTGGTACTCGTCCGCCTCGGGTTCGAGCGTGGGGTCGTCGGTCGTCGGTTCGGTCACCACAGAGTCCAGTTTCGTACGGCGTTGGCACGGTCGACGAGGGCGATCCGCTCGTCGCGGGAGTCGGCAAGGCGTGCGCGGTCTCGGTACGCCGACTCGACAGCGTCGCGCAACGGGCGCTCCTGCGCAGGCACGTCGGCGACCTGCGCACCCATCGGTGCGGTGCTCTGCGCCACCTGCGCCAGCGCGGACTCGAGCACATCGATGCGGAGGTCGGCCAGCGCTGCGGCGCCCAATGGCACCCCGTCCACGCTGCGCAACGCGTCGTCGAGCGCGGGCAGGCCCCGATTCGACTCGGTGAGCGCACGCGCGCGCTGCAATCGTGCCGCCGGGTACGAACCACGAGTCGGCGCGACGAGATCGAGCGAGCGGAGCACGCCGTCGAGATCCTGCTTCTGACGCCGGATCCGGGTGAGCCCGAAGGCGGAGGGCGCGGTGTAGTTGGCGTCGGAACGCGCGCACACCACATAGAGCGACTCCGCCACGTCGAGCTCACCGCTGACCTCGCACGCGGTCGCGAGTGCCAGCTTCGGCGCCAGCTCGCCAGGCACCTGACCGTAGACGGCGTTGAAGGACGCGACCGCGGTGGCCGGGTCGTTCGTCGCGAGATCGGCGAGCCCGCCGACCCACAGCGCACGCCACTCCCACGGGTCGTCGGCGAGGATCTCGCCGATCAGCGTCCGGGCCACGTCGATGCGGTTGGCCGCGACCGCCGCCTGCGCGGTGGCGAGCCGGATCTCGACGGTCCGCTCCGGGGCCTTGTTGAGCGCCGTCACGCGTGCCACCGGGTCGGCGACGTTCACGCCTGCCAGGAAGCTGGCCATCGGGTCGGAGGGGTCGACCTCGAGCTCGGGCAGCTCGTGCCACATCAGCGGACGCTCGGGCACGTCGACGGTCGGCGCCGTGAACAACGCGGACGCCGAGGACGTGGTGGCCGGGTTGCCGGATCCGCGGTCGTACGCGACGACCTCGCGCAGTACCCCGAGCAGCTGGACCCTGAGCTCATCGATCGAGCCGAACCGGTCGTCCGGGTTGGGGGCGCACGCCTTGGCCAGGAGTCGGTAGAACGAGTCGTACGTCCCGAACACGGGCGTATCGGCGACCGGCGGCAACGAGGCCACGTAGGTGGAGGTGTTGCCGCGGAAGTCGAGCACCATCGTGGCGAGCGTGCGACCGATCGTGTAGATGTCGGAGGCGACCGACGGCCCCAGCTCCGCGACCTCGGGGGCCTGGTAGCCCACGGTGCCGTAGATGGGCGACGTCTCGTCGTCGATCCGGCGCACACCGCCCATATCGATCAGCTTGACGCCCTCACCCTGCTGGATGATGTTGTCGGGCTTGAAGTCGCAGTAGAGCAGGTTGTGGTCGTGCAGGTAGGCGAACGCCGGCAGTACCTCGAGCACGTAGGCGAGCGCCTGGTCGACCGGCAACGGGTCCACCGCGCCGCTGTTGGCCTCGCGGCGGTCCTTGAGGATGTCCTTGAGCGACTTGCCGCCCACATACTCCATCACGGTGTAGCCGGCGTCGTCGTGCACCACGAAGTTGTAGATCTCGACGATCAGCGGGTGCTCGACCTCCGCCAGGAACCGCTGCTCGGCGATCGCCGCGGCAGCCGCCTCGGCGTCGTCGGCGTTGAGCAGACCCTTGAGCGCCACCCACCGGCCGGACACGTTCCGGTCCCTCGCGAGGTAGATCCAGCCAAGGCCGCCGTGCGCCAGCGCGCCGACCACCTCGTACTGACCGCCCACCAGGTCGCCAGGCTTCAGCCGCGGCTCGAAGTCGAACTTGGCTCCGCACGCAGGGCAGAAGCCGGCCGTGCGGCCCTCGACCTCGCCGCGTGAGCGGCCCACCGGCCCACCACACGACGAGCAGTACCGCTTGCGCTCGGGCACCTCCGCCACCGGCATGATCGCCTGCAGCGGATCGGCCACAGGCACGGGCGGCACCGTGGTGATGCCCGCACCCAGCCGGTGCCCCCGCAGTCGGGTGGAGCCCGTGCCCACACGCCGAGTCGTGCGCGACCCGGTCCGCGCCGAGCCGATCGCGGTCGAGGCGAGACGGGCCGAGGACGTCCGCGTCGATCCCCTGTCATCGCCGGCTCGCATCGGGGAGGTCTTGCCCGAGTCCGCCGCCTCAGGCACCCCGGCCCCGAGAACCGCCGACGGCGAGACGCCCCCTGCGTGGGTCGCGGCACCGGTGGTGCCGGTCGGGCCGGCACCGCCGCTCTGCCCCTCGGGCGAGCCGCAGACGTTGCACCACCCGTCCTCGTAGGTGCCGGTGCAACCCGGCTGCGTACATGCGGTCATGCTGCTCCTCCGATCCTCGCGCCGTACTGACCGGTGAGGTCCAGCGGCGCGGCGAGCCGTTCGTACTGCGCGACCAGCGCGCGTGCCAGGTCGACGTCACAGGGCGTGGTCGTGACCGCGTCGGAGGCCTCCTGCCAGCCGGCCTGCACCGTGGTCGAGGCGTCGCGGCCGTGCGCCTGCGCGTTCGACTGCGCCTGCGCCAGCCGGTACCGCAGCGACGCACGTTCACGCAGCGGCGCGGCATAGGCGTGCTCGGCAGCGTCGACGGCTCGTGCGGCCGCGTCAAGCCGAGCCAAGTAGGCGTCCACGCCGGCGCGGTCCTGCGGAGGGTCGCCGAGTCGCTGCGGGTCCGGCACGGCGAGCCGCGGCGGGCGTGCGATCTCCCGCCGGCACCGGGCCTCCAGGTCGAGCAGCACCGGTCGGCGCTCGGCCAGCGCGTCTCGCAGCTCCGTGGCGCGCTCGCGGTCGCGGCGGAGCTCGCCGGAGCGTGACGTGGTCACCAGCAGGTCGCGGTGCGCGCGAGCGACATCCGCCTCGAGCTCCCCGAGCGGACCGGTGACATCAGCCCCGCGGGACGCCTCGGCGAGCAGGCGTGCCTGACGCTTCGCCAGCGCCTCGACCCGCTGGGTCACCTCGTCGTCCTTCATCGCGCGTGCGAGGTCCTCGCAACGCACCAGCTCGGCTCGCACCTGCCGCAGCCGGGCGACGAGCTTGACGGTGGAGGGGTCGATCGCGAGCTGCTCACGGAGCTGCCCGACGAGTGCGTCCACCAGTCTGGCGCCCTCGGGCAGCGTGACGTCGAGTGCGCCCGAACCGAGCCTGCCCCAGATGTGGGTGGAGATCCGCTCGCGCGCCGCAGTGTCGGCGCGCCCGGAGTCCCACTCCACGAGGATGTCGTCGGTCCGGCTGCGCAGGGCCTGCCAGAGAGCCATCGCCAGGACCACGTCCGGGCTGTGTGCGCTGGCGTCGGTGGCCCGTTGTGCCACCTCGTCGAGCCGGTCCAGCTCACCTCGGGTCCGCGCGAGCCACTCCTCGAGCGTCGCGAGGAAGTCGAGCAGGTCCTCGCGGCTCGCGGCCTGGCCGAGCCTGCCCGGAGGAGTCGGCAGCGCGCTGCCGACCCCCTGCGTCGGTACGCTCGTCACGTGGTCCGCCCGTAGACCGGCGAGGGCGGCTCCGGCGCCGGGCCGAGAGCCCCGAGCCAACGGTCGTAGATCTCGGTCCAGGTGCCGTCGTCGACCAGCTGCTCGAGCACCGTGTTGACGAACGCGACCATGTCCGTGTTCTCCGCAGGGATACCGATGCCGTACGGCTCGTCACTGATCGCCTCGCCCACGACCACGGCGTACGGGTCCTGCTCGGCGAAGCCCGCGAGGATCGTGTCATCGCCCGTGATCGCATCGACCTGTCCCTGCTGGAACAACGCCAGACACTGGCTGTGCGTCGGCGCGGGCACGGCCTCGATCTCCGGGTACTCCTCCAGGCGCGTCAGCGTGGTGGTCCCCGCGGGCGCACACACACGCTGACCGCTGAGGTCCTCCAGGCTCTCCGCGCCCGACCCCTCCGCCACGAGCACCTTCTGACCCGCGTGGTAGTACTCGGCAGAGAACGAGATCTGTTCCCAGCGCTCGCACGTGATCGTGAACGCCCGCGCCACCAGATCGACCTCGCCGGACTCCAGCACCTCGATCCGCTGGCCTGACGTGATGACACGGAACCGGAGCCGGTCGGGGTCGCCGAAGATCGCGCGCGAGACCTCGCGCAGCATGTCGATGTCGAATCCCTCGATCTGACCCGTGAACGGATTCCGCGAGCCGAGCTGCAGCGTGTCGGCGGAGACCCCCACGATCAACGCGCCGCGCTCACGGATCTCCGCCATCGTGCTCCCCGAGGGCAGCGCTCCCGGAGCGGGCAGATCCTCCAGCGGGTCGTACGAGGCAACCGCGTCGTCGCACTCGACGGGGTCGCTCGGCGGCGTGGTCGCGCCGTCGGTCGGCTCCTCGGTCTCCGTCGGCTCAGGAGCCGCCTGTCCCAGGTCGTCGGCGCCACTCCCGGTCGAGCAGGCCGCCAGACCCAGCAGCAGGGCGAAGGTCGCACCCGCCGCCGTGACGCGGCGTGTCGCGGTGATCCTCATCGGTACTCCTCCCGCCGTGCGGACAGACCTCGCCAGCTCGCGGCAGCGGCCAAGATGCCGGTGATCAGCAGCACCCACGCCGCGGTCCGGGCGCCTCCGGACGCCTCGCCGAGCTCCGACCTGACCTGCTCCGCACCCTCGTCGACCCTCGCCGAGGCAGCCTCGGCCAGTTGAGCGTACGCCTGGCTCGGGCCGCCGTCCTCGTCGCTGACCGCCAGGGTCACGGCGTCGTCCCAGTTTCCGCCGTCGTCGAGCTCTCGGATCTCGGCATGGCGCTCGAGCCAGGTCTGGAGCAGGTCGGCGAGGTTCTGGTCCTGAGCCTCGAGAAGCTCGGCGGCCCGGTCGGTGCGGTCCACGAACTGGCTCTCGAACTCCGCACCCGAGCCACGCTTGATCAGGGTGAAGGACTCGAGCGTGCGTGCCTCAGCGGCAAGCACCGATGCCTGCGCGACCGCCAGCGTGGGTCGATAGGAATCGGAGCGCACGGCCGCAGCCGTACCGGCCGAGGACGTGGCACCGAGTCCGCCGACCACCAGGGCCACGAACATCAGGACGGTAGCCAGCGCGAGACCCGGATTCAGCCAGCGGCGCGTCATGGTGGCCAGCCGCACCTGGCAGATCACCAGCACCAGCAGCGCACCGATCACGACGACCAGCACCACCACCGACCAGTTGCCGACCGCGAAGTCGGCGGCCGCGTCATCGGCGGCCACCATCAGCACGGCGTCGAGATCCGTCAACATCTGCTCGCGGACCAGCGTCGAGGCCTGGTCCAGGTAGGCCGCACCGACCGGGAACCCCTGCCTGTTGTTGACCCGTGCCGCCTCGACCAGGCTCGTGTACCGGGTGAGGTCGGCGTTGAGGCTGGCGATCAGATCAGCGTCTTCGTGTGCGCCGGAGGCCAGCGCGGCCAGACCCGTCGCGGCCTCCTCGATCGCCACGTCATAGACCACACGACGCGCCTGCGGCTCCAGTCCGCCGACCAGGAACGCGTTGGTGGCGGCACCGTCGGCCTCCAGCAGCGCGGTCCGCACCGCCATCACGGTCAGCACCCGGTCGGCGCGGGTAGCGGCTCGGTCCAGCCCGGAGGACTGCTGCTGCGCGAGCACGAATCCCAGTGCTGCCACGAGCACCGACACCACCACGGTGACGATCGAGATCCGCATGACCCGCTGCGCCGAACTCGCGGGCTCCTTCTGCGGGGCCTGCTGCGCCACACCGTTCGGAGGCTGCGGGACCAGCTGGCCCTGTGCTTGTTGTGGCGGCTGCCCCTGCTGGCTGGGCGCCTGTGCGGTCGCGCTCACTCGTTCTCCTCGGTCGGCAGGTCGGGGGGCGCGTCTGCCGGGACGAGGATGCCCTCGTCACCCGGTCCGGCGTCGTCGCCCACAAGGTCCTCGGGCACCAATGTCTGCAGTTCCTCGATCGTGGGAGTCTCGACCTCCCGCAACCGCCACGCGTGCCGCGCGATCGCGCTGTCGAGCAGGTTGCGCACGAACCGTGCGTTACCGAACGACGCGTCACGCGGCTGGATCGAGCAGATCTCCTCCACGCGGTCGAGGGTCTCGGGTGTCGGCGTGAAGTCCGCGCTGTCGGCCATCAGCCCGAAGATGCCGCGCAGCTCGGAGTCGGAGTAGTCCTCGAAGTGGATCGTCGTGGAGAACCGCGACTCCAGCCCCGGGTTGGCGGACACGAACTCGGCCATCGGGACCGGGTACCCCGCGACGACCACCACGAGGTCGTCCCGATGGTCCTCCATCTCCTTGACGAGGGTGTTGACCGCCTCCTGGCCGTAGCTGTCGGGAGTCCCGCCGCTCGACTGGGTCAGTGCGTACGCCTCGTCCACGAACAGCACTCCCCCGACCGCGCTCGCCACCAGCTCGGCAGTCTTCATCGCGGTCTGGCCCAGGTAACCGGCCACCAGCTCCGACCGGTCGACCTCCACCAGGTGACCGTCGCTCAGCAGGCCAAGCGCACGATAGATGCCGGAGACCAACCGGGCGACCGTTGTCTTCCCGGTCCCCGGATTGCCCACGAACACCAGGTGCCGCGTGAGCGTCGGGCGAGTGAGACCTGCCTCGACCCGGAGCTTCTCCACTCGCAGCAGCTCCACCTGCCGCCGCACCTCGGACTTGACCCTGCTCAGGCCGATCAGCTGGTCGAGCTCGTCCAGCAGCTCCTCGAGCGTCTTCTCAGGCTCCGCCTCCTGCTCGGCCTCGGCCGCGGTCGCCTCCTCGGAGGCGACTGCTCCGGCCGGCTGCCCGGGCGCGGGCGCCGATCCTTCCGCCGTCCCACGGTTCAGCGCCTGCAGGATCCCCTCCACGCTCGGAACCTCGGGCTCGGGCACGTCGGGCCGCAACGCCGTCAGTCCGGAGCCGGGACTCGGCGTCAGGCTGCGCAACAGGTCGGCTGTCGCGGCGCGGGACGTCTCCGGAGTGAAGGTCCTGGCGGGTGACGGTGCCGGCTGCGCGCTCGCGGCGGCGAGCTGGGCGGCGGCGGTCGCAGCGGCTCGCGGGGCCACGTGCGGACCTGGTGTGCCGAGCCTGGCGCCGGCTCGCGCGACCGCCGCCAGCGCCTCGGCGTACGTCACCGCGTGCGGACCGCCCGCCAGCCCGACCAGGACGTCGGTCGGTGCCTGACGCCATCGACGCCCCGCGGAGGCGGCGGCGAAGAACTCGACGCTCGCATCGCCGTCGACCTCGTCCAACCATGCCTCGGCGGCTCCGGGCATCGATCCCTCGGCAACCGCGGCAGCCAGCCGGCGTCCCTCTTCACGGGCCACCTCGGTGGGCACGCCCGCCGCCTCAGCCGCCTCGACGAGGTCGGCCAGCGCGTCGCGAAGCGAGATCGTGGTCATGGGGCCTCCATGGGCGGCGTCGTGAGCGTCGATCCCTTGAACTTCTCCTCGAGGAACGCCCCGTGCGCGATCAGCGCATTCGCGTCCTGGCGCGAGACGGCGTCGGAGATCTTCGTCAAGGTGGCGCTGAGCAGGTCGAGCTGGTCCACCAGCAGCATCAACGAGGTCTTCCCGTTCGCCACCACCCGCCGATCCGCGAAGTCGCGCGGCAGCCGCAGATAGGCGTCCACCGCCTCCGGCAGGTAGCTGGTCGCGGTCGCGACCACGGTGTGGGCCTGCTGGCTGCCGAGGCCCGGCCGATCCAGCCGCGGCACCATCACGGCCACGGTCCGGGCGATCCGGTCGACACGCGCGGCGATCGCGGGTGGCACACGCCCGGCGACCCGGGCACGCACGGATTCGACCGACGCCAGGATCTCCTCACCGGTGGGCGGCGGTGGAAGCTCCGGGAGCACGACAGGCTCGGGCTCCCCTCGGAGCTTGCGCCCCAGCTCGGACCACCATGACACGTGTCGACGACTCCGATCAGCGGTTGGCGTTGAGGTTCAGACCGCCGACATCGAGCGAGCCGCTCTGCAGCTCCGAGCGGTCCGAGCGACGGGACCGCTCGAGGTACTCGGCAGCCTTGCTCGTCTCGGTCTGCAGCACGCCCACGGTCTGGGCCATCGAATCGAGCGCGGCGACCTTGAAGTCCGAGATCGTGTCCAGCGTCAGGTAGATGTTCGAGAACGCCTCCTGCAGCTGGTCGATCCCGATCGTCGCGCTGGCGGCCTGCTCCTGGATGCTGGCGGAGTTGTCCGCGAGCATCTTCGATGTCGCCACGATCATGTTGGACGTCGTGGTGTTGAGCGCGGTGATCTGGTCGAGCACCAGCTTCTGGTTGGCCAGCGCCTGGGCCACGATCACGGCGGTGCGCAGCGCCGAGAGGGTGGTGGTGGTCGCGCGGTCGACACCCTTGATGAGCTCGAGATTGTTCTTGATGATGATGTCCATCGCCAGGTACCCCTGGATCGACACCGCGAGCTGTGTCAACAGGTCCTGGTGCTTCTGCCGCACGTAGAACAGCACGTCCTCACGCAACGACCGGGCACGCTCCGGGTCGGTGGAGTCCAGCTCCGCGATCGTGGCCGAGAGCTGGGCGTCGATCCGCTCGGCCATGAAGATGTACTGATTGAGGCGACCCATGGTGTCCCACAGGTTGCGCTTCTCCAGGTTGAGCGCCGCGTTGTCCTTGCGGAGCTCGTCCTGCCCGTTGTAGAGGGCGCGGATGATGGCGTCGAGCTGCTTCTGCGCGGACTCGTAGCGGCGGAAGTAGTCGGTGAGCTTGTCGCCGAACGGGAGGAACCCGAGCAGCTTCTTGCCGACGCTGGCCTCCGACGGGTCCAGCTCCTCCACGGCCCGGCGCAACGCCAGCAGCGACTGCCCCACCGTGCCGGACTCCGACAGCCCGCCTTCCTTGATCTCCTTGACCGGAGTGGCCAGCAGCCGGTTCGAGACATCGGCAGCCCGTCGGATGTCCTGATCGCCCATCGTGCGCACCGAGTCGGCCTTCGCCGTGAAGTCGGGCGACTTCGGCTCGCTCGCCATCAGCGACTCCACGTAGGAGTCCGCCTTCGCCGTGAGCGCGTCCACCATCTCGGGGTCCACCTTCGGCGCCATCGCGGGCGCCTGGGTGGCCGCGACCGCCCCCACGGGCGCCGGGGGCTCCAGAGTGAGCCCGATGTTCTCGGCCTCCGGTGGCTCGAGCGGTGCTGCGGCAGCGGCCTGGTCAGTCATGGTCGTCCTCGGCTGTCGAATCGATCGGAACGCGAGCGTCCCACGGATCTAGAGATGGTCAAGCGAGTCTCTCCCGTTAATCTACGGCAGGCTGAGCCTCCAGCGATCCCTGCGGCGCGGGGAGGCCTGCCCGCATCATCCACGCACCCGCCGGATGAACGTGTCGTAGGCGTCGCCGTGAGCGTCCCATGCGGGTGGTGGTTCGCTCGTGGTCGCGAGCGTCGGAGCGTGGCTCAGCGCCGTGGCGACGTCGCCGAGCGCACCCGTGCGAGCGAGCGCGAGCAGCGCAGCACCTGCAGCAACGGGCTCACCCGTGCTGACCGAGGAGACCGGCCACGGGAGCGTGACTCGCTTCAGCTCGCGCCACAGCGCGGGCAGCCGGCGGCCTCCGATCACCGCGACCCGCTGCGGCGAAGCGGGCGCGAGCTGGGTCTCGATCATCCACCGGGCCTGGTAGCAGATCCCCTCGACGACGGCACGCGCCTGCCGTTCTCGGGGCCAGCCTGGCGGTGGCGCACCGGCCGCGGCTCCTGGGTCGGGCTCGGGGCTCTGGCGACCCCGTAGGTACGGCGCAACGGCGGCGCCTGTGGGCTGCTGCCCAGTCACCACCTCACGCGCAGCGCGCGCGAGCACGTCGGCACGGCTCTCGGGCGGCACGCCCACCAGCCAGTGATCGAGCATCGCACCGGCGCTCGACGTCCCGGCAACCACAGCGTCGGCCTGCCCACCCACGGTGCGTACCAGGCTCATACCCTGCCGCCGCACCCCCTCCGGTTCGGGACGACCGCTCAGCACGCTCAGGGTTGCCTCGGCCGTGCCGAGGGAGTCGGCCACGTCCCCTGGCGCGCGCACGCCTGCTGCCCACGCCGCCACCTGGTGGTCGTGGCCGGCGACGACCACCGCGGTTCCGGCAGTCAGGCCGGTCGCGGCCGCTGCGGCGGAGCTGACACGACCGGCCACGCTGTCCGATGCGGCCACGCGTGGCAGCCGCGCAGGGTCCAGTCCCGCCAGATCCAGCAGCTCCGCGTCGAACGCGACCGCAGGTCGCTCCCCCGGACCAGCGAGCGGGTAGCCACCGGTCCGGCCCGCGAGCGTGTGGTCGGTGACGCGCTCGCCGGTCAGGGCGTGCACCGCCAGGTCGGCGGTGCTGAGCCAGGTCCGCATCCGCCGCCACACGTCCGGTCGCTCCCGCTGCAGCCACCGCCACGTGGTCAGCGGAGTCTTGGCCGACACCCGTACCCCGGTCCGGGCGAACACCTCGGGCGCGAGCACGGCCATCGCCACGGCGTCGGCGGCGCCGTGCCCGGCATCCCAGCGCAGCAGCTCGGTCAGCGCCTCGCCGTACGCGTCGATCGGCGCACCGGTCTCTGCCATCGACGCCACCCCGACGGCTTCGATCGCACCGGAGTGGTCGGCCAGCCGGCGGCACCCGGTGCTGATCGCAGCCAGCAGGCCCGGGACGTCGCCCGGGGTCGGCGTGGCGTGCGTCGCCACCTCCCTGACGTTCTCGCCCTCGACGGCGATCAGCACGAGCTTGGTGGTACTCGTCCCGACATCGATCCCCAACGCCCGCACGCCCCCATCTTCCCCCGGACGGCTCGAGCCCGCGGAGGGTGGCGGCGCCTGCGCGGGTCAGAGGAGCTGCTCGCGGCCGCGGCGCCGGAGGTAGCCGTGCCAGAGGACCCGAGCGGCTGTGGAGCGGTGCGGACGCCATCGCTCCCCCAACGTCTCGAGCTCGGTCGCCGTCGGCACCGAGGCGAGCCCGAGCGCCTCGGCGGCCGCCACCTGCAGGGCACGGTCCCCGACCGGCCACAGGTCGGGGCGCCCAAGGCACACGAGCAGGTAGACGTCAGCGGTCCACCGACCGATGCCGGGGAGTGCCATCAGCGCCGCGCGAACGTCGTCATCCGGCACGGACGACAACGCCTCCAGATCCAGGTGTCCTTCCGCGACAGCAGCGGCCAGTGCCCGCAGGTAGCGCTCCTTCTGGCGAGAGACACCATCGGCGCGCATGTCCGGGTGGGCGAGCACCGCCGTCGGGCTCATCTCGCCGATGCGCGCGAGCAGCGCGCGATACGTGGCGGCTGCCGAGGCGAGCGAGACCTGCTGCTCCAGTACCAGCAGGACCAGGCTCGCGAACCCGGGTGAGCGGCTCCAGAAGGCGGGCGCACCGTGGTCGGCGACCACGCCGGCGAGGCGCTCGTCGTCGCCGAGCAATCGGGTGAGCGACGACGCGAACGCGCGCTCCGCCGCCTGCCCCGGTGATGTCATCGGGTCCGGCGGCGCTTCTCGCGTACCCGCACGCTGATCTCGATCGGCGTCCCGGTGAACTCGAACGTCTCCCGTAGTCGGCGCTCGATGAAACGGCGGTAGCCCGGATCGAGGAAGCCTGTGGTGAACAGCACGAACCGCGGTGGCCGGGTGTCCGCCTGGGTGCCGAACAGGATCCGTGGCTGCTTTCCCCCGCGCACCGGGTGCGGATGGGCGGCGACAAGCTCACCGAGGAACGCATTGAGGCGGCCGGTGGAGATCCGCGTGTCCCACGACTGGAGCGAGGTGTCCAGAGCCCGCACGAGGCGGTCCACGTGCCAGCGAGTCCGTGCCGAGAGGTTGACCCGCGGCGCCCACTGCACCTGCACAAGCTCGCGCTCGATCTCACGTTCGAGGAGGTCGCGGCGGTCGTCGTCCATGAGGTCCCACTTGTTGTAGGCGATCACCAGGGCGCGGCCCGCATCGATGACCTGCTGGATGACGCGGATGTCCTGCTCGGTCATCGCCACGCTCGCGTCGACCAGCACCACGCCCACCTCCGCCTTCTCGAGCGCGGTCTGGGTACGCAGCGAGGCGTAGAAATCCGCGCCGCGGGTCTGGTGCACGCGCCGCCTGATGCCCGCGGTATCGACGAACCACCATGGCCGATCCCCGAGCGTCACCAGCTCGTCGACCGGATCACGTGTGGTGCCCGCCACGTCATCGACGACCACCCGTTCCGACCCGGTCAGGGCGTTGAGCAGCGACGACTTGCCGACGTTCGGCCGGCCCAGCAACGCGACCCGACGCGGCCCGCCCTCGCGTAGCTGTCCACCCGCAGCGGAGACCTCGGGCAGCAGCGCCAGCACCGCGTCGAGCAGATCGCCCGAGCCGCGCCCGTGCAGCGCAGACAGCGCGAACGGCTCACCCAGCCCCAGATTCCACAGCGCGGCGGCATCGGCTTCGCCGCGCTGGTCGTCCACCTTGTTGGCGACGAGGATCACGGGCTTGCCGGAGCGGCGCAGCAGCCGCACCACCTGCTCGTCGGTACCGGTGGCACCCACACTCGCATCGACCACGAACAGCACCGCATCCGCGAGCTCGATGGCCGCCTCGGCCTGCTCAGCGACCCGTTCTTGCAGCCCGCGGGCATCCTGCTCCCAGCCGCCGGTGTCGACCAGCAGGAAGCGCCGCCCGCTCCACTCCGCCTCGTAGGTGACGCGGTCACGTGTGACGCCAGGCGTGTCCTGCACCACCGCCTCGCGTCGGCCGAGGATCCGGTTGACCAAGGTGGACTTGCCCACGTTGGGTCGCCCGACCACCGCCAGCACCGGCAGCGGGCCTGCCACGTCGCCCGTGGCGCGGCGCTCGCCACCATCCTCGAGGAGCGCCAGGTCGTCGGCGTCGAGCTCGTAATCGGCGAGCCCGGCGCGCAAGGCATCCGCGCGCTGGACGTCGTCGGCGGGCTCGTTCTCGCCGTGATGGCTGTCGTTCGGGTTCTGACTCACCCCCGCATTCTTCCCCATGGGCACCGCTCCCCAGGTTCGCGCGGCGGCACAGAGCACAGCATCCACTAGCGTTCGGCGTGGCAACGGCGCCACCACATCGGATCGTTCCTGAAAGGCACCATCGTGCGCACCGCCCGTCCCCTCGCCCTCGCCGCCGTTCTCGGCGCATCCCTCGTGCTCGCCGGCTGCTCGGGTGGTTCCGAGAACACCTCCGACGGCGGAGGGGGGACCTCGCCGGAGGAGACCACCCAGGAGGCACCTGAGTTCGACGTCGAGGCGATCGACCTCGGCGAGCCCGGCGAGACCGAGCCCGGCACCACGCTCGCCCTCGGCGAGCCGGCCTGGGTGACCACGCAGGTCACGCCGTCGGACTCGGACACCGCCGAGGACGTGCAGATGGGTCTCACCCTGCTCGACATCACCGAGGGCAGCACCGACATCTGGGCCGGCTGGGAGACCGAGGACGAGTTCGAGGGATACACCCCGTACCTGATGGTCCTCCAGTACAGCTACCCGGACGGACTGCCCGAGGGCGTGGAGAGCCCGCCGGCGCCGGCGATCTTCCCGCTGCTCGAGGACGGTTCGGGCGCGAGCTTCATCGAGGCGCAGAACTTCGGCATGGGCGCGGGCGCGTCCGATGTCTGCGGCTACACCCTCCAGGGCTGGGACCCGGAGACCAACACCAACGTGGTCTGCGCTGTCGGGCTGTCCGATGCCGGCCCGATCACGGGTGGCCTCTTCAACGGGGACAACTGGTCCGGCATCCTGCAGGGCTGGGACGAGACCTACGGTAACTCGCCGATCATCTGGGAGTGACGCCCCGCGTCACTGCGCGGAGTCGGGCAGGTCGAGGCCGGTGAGAGCGATCGCCGCCTCGACGTGCCGACTCATCTCGGCCTGCACCCGATCGGCGGCTGCCTGGACGGCGGCACGCCCGGTCGCCGCATCGTCAGGAGCGGCATGGAACGGCTCGCCGAACACGACCGCCAGCTTCGCGCGGAATCCCGGGATGTGGCTGCGCTTCTGACCAGGAAGCCGCGTGCCGAGGATCGCGACCGGCTGCACCGGGGCCTTCGCGCGCACCGCCAGCCAGGCGATCCCGGCCTTCGCCGAGCTCACGTCTCCGCGACCGCGTGTCCCCTCGGGGAACACCCCGACCACGCGGTCCTCGTTCAGCAGCGCGAGCGCGGTCTGCAGCGCAGCCCGGCCGGTGCCACGGTCGACCGGGATCTGACCCGCGTTCCGCATCAGCGGACCGGTCCACCCTTGGAACGCCTCCTCCTTGATGATGAAGTGGGAGCCCCGTGGGATGCAGCCGTGCAACAGCGGGCCGTCGATGATGCCGGTGTGGTTCGCGGCGAGCAGCACCCGGCCGGTGCTCGGCACGTGCTGCGCCCCGATGATCTCGGTGTTCCAGACGCCGTGGGCGAGGAATTGGCCCACGCGACGCGACCACGTCGGGCCCCATCGCTTGATGTGCTCGGGCTTGATCTCCTGGCCGGGTGACCGGCGCGGCTTGTCCTTCTCTGTCACGGCCGGCCGTCCTGTCGGGACTCCACCAGGCCGCGCACCGCGGCCACGGTCTCCTCGAGCGTGAGATCGGAGGAGTCGACGGTGACCACGCCATCGGCAGCGACGTGGAAGCTCGAGACCGTGGCGTCATCGGCGTCGCGACGCAGCACCTGGTCCCGTGTCGCGGCCAGCGCCGAGTCATCGTCGGCACCATGGATCTCACGGGCCCTGCGCGCCAGGCGCGCCTCCTCACTGGCCACCAGCAGGATTCGCACGTCGGCATCGGGTGCCCCCACGGTGGTGATGTCGCGGCCCTCCGCGACGATGCCCGCCTCGCCGCGCGCGGCCTCGATGATCTCCCGCTGTCTGCGCCGCAGCTCGGCCCTCACCTCGAGGTTCGTCGCCACAGCGCTCACCACGGTCGAGATCTCGGTCGAGCGGATCAACACCGAGACGTCCTCACCGCCGACGGCGATGCTCGGGTCCCGCGGGTCGGTCCCCATCTGCAGGGGTAGCGCCCGAACCGCGTCGGTGACGGCGTCCGCGTCGGAGAGGTCGATGCCGTCACGCACACACCACCACGCGGCTGCGCGATACATCGCACCCGTGTCGAGGTAGGCCATGCCCAGCTGCTGCGCCACCTGTCGGCTGATCGTCGACTTGCCCGAGCCCGACGGCCCGTCGATCGCCACCACGGTCATTCGTTCTGGCCGCGCACCGACGCTCGCTCCGCTCCGGTCCTCACTCCCTGGTGCACTCATTCGACCACCACCCGCCACGCCCGCTCCTCCAGCTCCGTCACCAACGCCTCCGCCACCCCGGGCAGCACCGCCAGCGTGGCCATGCCGACCTTCTGCCGCGGCGAGTGCTCCATCTGGAAGTCCTCGATGTTGACGCCGATCTCGCCGACCTCGGTGAACAGGCGGCCGAGCTCACCTGGCCGGTCGGGCACGAGGACCGTCACGTCGACGTAATGCTTCCGGGCACCGCCGTGCTTGCCGGGGATGCGAGCCACGCCGTCGTTGCCCGCGGAGACCAGCCCTGCGATGCCCGCCATCGCGCCCAGTGCGAGCGGGCCGTCGTCGGCCGCCCGATCCAACGAGCCCAGCAGCGAGTCGAGGTCGTCACGGACGGCACGGAGCACGGTCCGGATGGGATTGGCGTTGCCCACCAGGATCGAGGCCCACAACCGCGGGTCGCTCGCCGCGATCCGCGTGACATCGCGCAACCCCTGCCCTGCCAGCCCGAGTGCTCGCTCAGGCGCGCGGACCAGCCTCGCCGCCAGCAGCGAGGACATCAGCTGCGGCAGGTGCGAGACCAGTGCCACCGCCTCATCATGCTCGGCCGGACTCATCTCGACCGGGCTGGCGCCGAGATCCACCGCGAGTCCCCGCACCGTGCGCAACGCCTCGGGCGAGGTCTCCGGGCCCGCGGCAAGCACCCACGGGCGCCCGGCGAACAGGTCGCTGTCGGCGGCAGCGGCACCATGCCGCTCACGGCCCGCCATCGGATGCGAACCCACGTAGCGAGACAGGTCGAGCGTCGCGAACGCCTCGAGCTCACGGCGGATCGTCGCCTTCACGCTGGCCACATCCGTGACCACGGCCTCCGGGTACGCGTGCAACGCCGCGCCCACGATCCCCGCAGCCACGTCCGGCGGAGCCGCGACGACCACGAGGGCAGGCGGCTCGTCCGCCGTGCGCTCCGGCTCACCTGCGCCGACGTCACGCGCGAGCGCGAGCGCCGTGGGTGAGCTGTCGCGCAGCCGTACGGGCACGCCGTGCGCGCTGAGCGCCAGCCCGATGCTGGCACCGATCAGCCCGGTCCCGATCACGAGGACGGGTCCGCTGGTCGTGAGGCCACCGGAGGTGGCGGGACGTGCCTCGGTCACGGTCGGCAACCCTATCCGGATCGCGGCCGTGGGACCGAGCACACCTCGAGGTCGAGCGGCAGCGGGTCCGGTGACGGGCTGACGGCGCGGGCCGAGCTCGCCGTCATGCGTCGCATGTGGTGGCGCCGGCACAGCACCTCGTAACCCACGACGCCGGTGCCGAGCTCGGCAGTGTCGCCGACCACGACCTGCTCGCCCTCGGTGACCATGGCACCGTCCACCGTGCGTGCGTTGTGGGTGGCGCGCCGGCCGCACCAGCACAGGGCCGGAACCTGCAACACCTCGACCCGGTCCGCCAGCTCGACGAGGCGCGCAGAGCCGGGGAACAGTCGGGTCCGGAAGTCCGTGGTGATGCCGAACGCGAACACGTCGACGTCGAGCTCGTCGACCACCCGCGCAAGCTGCTCCACCTGCTCCTCGCTGTAGAACTGTGCCTCGTCGCAGATCAGGTAGTCGACCACGCCACCGTGCGTTCGCCGACCGATCACCTCGGTCCAGAAATCGGTGTCGTCGCCGACCTCCGCGGCCTCGTGCTGCAGCCCCAGGCGCGATGACACCACCCCTTCGCCCGCCCGGTCGCTGCGCGAGAAGATCACGCCTCGGCGACCCCGCTCACTGTGGTTGTGGTTCGTCTGGAGCGCCAGTGTGCTCTTGCCCGAGTCCATGGTGCCGGCGAAGTACGTGAGCGTCGCCATGCTCAGCCGGCCAGCCTGATCAGCGGGACCGTGCGTTCGGCCGGCGTCCCCGAACCGTGCATCCCGATCAGTGTCAAGGACTCCGCGCTCTGGGTCCGGGAGTCGACCACCGCGATATCGCCCCGCATCGCCGCGACCACATCGCCGACCACTGGCCGGAACCGGTCCTCCACAGGACCGAACCAGCCCGCACTGATCGCCTCGTCACGGCTGCGGACGTCCGCGCGCTCTCCCAGCTCGTTGCGCCATGCCTCGAGCACCTCGGCAGCAGCGCCGGGCTCGGCATGCACGTGGCAGATGCGAGGTTCCCCTGCCACCACCGTCACACCGTCGGCGAGCACGGGGTTCACTGCCACGTCGATCCGGGCAGCGCCGCCGAACTCGGCCGAGTCCCCGCGCGGGATGTCGACCATGCCGTGATCGGCGGTCACGAGCACGAGCGTCCCGCGCGGCACGGATGCGGCCAGGCGGGCCAGCTCGGCGTCGAGATGGGCGACCGCTTCGCGCCACTGCGGCGATTGACAGCCACGATGGTGGCCGGTCTTGTCGACGTCCCCCCAATACATGGTGCTGAGCTTGACGTCGGGCTCGCCGAGCACGTCGAGCGTGCGTGTGACCCGGTCCGGGAGGCTCTCCGCCGCGTCGTACTCGGCTCCGCGCAACGTAGCCCGGGTCAACGGAGACGTGGCGAACGCCCACGGGCCCACGCTCACCGAGAGCAGGTCCTGCTCCGCCATCAGCTCGAACACCGTGGGTTGCTGCTGCCAGGACTCCGGCTCCGGCCCGCCCTTCCAGGAGATGAGGTTGAGGAGCCGGCCCGTATCCGGATTGCGCACCGTGTACCCGAGCATGCCGGTGCGACCGCCCGGGAGGCCGGTCCCCAACGCAGCCATGTTGGTGGCGGTCGTCGACGGGAACGCCGACTGCAGCGGCCTCCTCGGCGCTGCGTTGAGCGTGGGAGCGATCTCCGGGACCGCCGTGAGGTTGTGGAGGCCGAGCCCGTCGACCACCACGACGCAGGCGCGCTGCACCGTGGGGAGCTCGAGTCGCTCCGCTGCGGCGCCTGCGCGGACCGCGTGACCGTGCGGGTCGACCACCAGGTCAGCTCCGACCGCCCCGGCCGCGCCCAGCAGGACGTCGCCGAGCCAGCCTGCGGTGCTCACGTGCGTGCGGTGGCCGCCGACAGCGCAGCAGCGAACGCGATCGCGGCGCGCACGGCGGCCGGGCCCTCGGCATCCGCGCTCACCCGGACCACCAGGTCGTCGGGCAGCATCGAGCCGGTCCAGCCGTGGTCGGCCTCGCAATTCGGGTCACCACAGGTGGCCGGCTCCAGCTCGAGCCGGTTGACGGCGCCCCAGGACAGCGCCAGCGTGACCTCGCTCACCGCGGATCCTCGGCGGTAGGACACCGGGTCGGCCACGCCGTGCGTCAGGCCCACGGTGCGCAGGTGCCGGATCGCGATCGACTCGGTCGTGGCTGCGGCAGCGGGTATGGCGTCGGGGTCGTCGCCGGGCAGATCATCCACGTGCGCCAGCACGAGTCGGCTGTCGGTCAGTGCCAGCACGGTGATGTGTCGGCGCACCTCGGCACGGTCGAACATCGTCTCGACGTGGACCAGGTGCGCGTCCACCTGCTCACCGGCGAGCGCCAGGTCGAGGACGTCCGCAACGATGTCGGGGTAGTAGCCGGCACGCTCGATGTCGGCTCGCAGGCGGCGGAGCGCTGTCGAATGCGATGAAGGCACCTGGTGAGTATGCCGCACCGGCCGGACTGGTCGGTGCTGTCCGCGCTCCGGACCAGTGCCGCCCACCGCCCTGGTCGTGTCACGGCAACGCACGGCGTGCCGTGTCACCTCGCTCAGCGGCAAGCAGGTCGACCGTGGCCGAGAGGATCGCGGCGCCGTGCTCGCCCACGAGCACCGGATTGAGCGCCACCGCCCGCACCTCGGGCAGCTCCTCCTTGAGCACGCTGAGGCGTTCGATCACGTCCTCGAGCGCTGCCACGTCCATCGGCGGCAATCCTCGGTATCCCAGCAGACGCGGCGATGCGCGCACGGCCCGGACCAGGTCGGCGACGTCCGCCTCGGTGAGCGGCGGGACTCGATATGCGACGTCGTCGAGCATCTCGACGGCGTCGCCCGCGAGCCCGAAGCTGAGGATCGGGCCGTACAGGTCGTCCTCGATCCCGGTGACGACGCAGGCCGCGCCGCTGGGCGCCATCCGCTGGACCTCGATCGCGACGTTGTGCCGCCCGAGGGACGCGAGGCGCTGCCGGAGCGAGCCGAACGCCTCGGTCAGCTCCGCGGGCGTCGAGAGGTCGAGCCGCACGCCACCGAGATCCGCGCGGTGCCGCAGCACCTCGTCCGCCGCCTTGAGCGCGACCGGCCACCCGATCGACGACGCCGCCGCCAGCGCGGCGTCGACGTCGCCGACGCGCGTGGACGGCCAGACGGCGAGCCCGTAGGCGGCGAGCAGCTCGGCGGCCTTGTCCGAGGGCATCCGCACCGACGTGCCCG
>NZ_JBMDXJ010000376.1:0-4825 GCF_048594945.1 Pseudactinotalea sp.
GGGCAGGTCGACCTGGCTGACTGTTCGACAGTGATCAGGCGCCTGTGGTGGATGTCGACGCAAGAGACGGTCAGCCACGCGCCCCGCGGCGGATCTCGCTCCGCGCGGGTGTTGAGCGCACGTGTTGGCCGTGAACTTGACGGCGCCCAGCACCTCGATCTCTGCGTCGCGCACCGACTGGGACTCCGCCAAGTCTGCGCGCATGTCATTTGGTCATAATGGCGTTGGCCTTGCCCAGGATCGCGGCGTGCACCAGGTGGTTGTCGTCCGGATCGGCTAGCCCGGAGTCAGAGCTCTCGCCTTTGGTCACCGCCTCGATGCATGACCCCGGAAAGGCCGCCTCCATCCGCTTGAGAAGTCTTGCGCGGTACGCGCTGCTCTCGTCGGGCGCGCGGCGGTCGGAGCGTTCGTCCAGGCGCGCTAGGACGTAGTCGAGTTCGACAACGACGGCGCGACCCCCAGACGGCCTGGTAGCAGCCTTCCGTCGCGAGCTGGAGCACGAAGTCTCGATCGGGCCGCCCGTTGCGACCCGGCTTGACGTCGACGGTCGCCTTCATTTATCGTTTAATACGCCGGTGTGGTCCTCGACGATGAGAGAGGTTGGCTTGGACGCGTTCCCAAGGCTGGAATCGACGCAGATCGAGATCTGCCGACCTGTCGGTCGCTCGTGGAGCGACGTCGGATGACCGCAACCCGGACGCCTCCTAGACGTCAGGCGCAGACCCGATCTCGCACGACCGGCGTCGCGCCGCCCCACGGGAGGCGTGCATCGTTCGGCGCACGGTGGCGGCGGGATCGCCTGCTGCTGCTGCTCGGGCTGCCGGGGGTCGTGGCGATCGCGGTGTTCCACTACATCCCGCTACTCGGCAACATCATCGCCTTCCAGGACTACCAGCCGTTCCTGGGGATCGGGAACAGTCCGTTCGTCGGGTTCGACAACTTCGAGGTGCTCTTCTCGGGCGACCCTGCGTTCGTCAACGCCCTCGTCAACACACTGCTGATCACGCTCATCCAGGTGGTCTTCGTCTTCCCGCTCCCGATCGCGCTGGCGCTGCTGCTCAACTCCCTGCTCTCGGAGAACGTCAAGCGCGTCGTCCAGTCGATCCTGTACATGCCGCACTTCCTGTCCTGGGTGATCGTGGTCGCGCTGTTCCAGCAGATGTTCGGCAACGTCGGGATGCTCAACACCTGGCTGCGCACGCTCGACATGTCGACCGTGGAGATCCTGGGCGTCCCCGAGCTGTTCAAGCTGGTCGTCACCGCCCAGGTCATCTGGAAGGACACCGGGTGGTCGACGATCCTGTTCCTGGCGGCGCTCTCGCGCGTCGACCTCAACCTCTACGAAGCGGCCGCGATCGACGGGGCGAACGCGGTGCGCCGGCTCTGGCACATCACCCTTCCCGCGATCCGGGGTGTCATCGTGCTGCTGCTGATCCTGCGCCTCGGCGACTCGCTCACCGTCGGCTTCGAGCAAATCATCCTGCAGCAGCAGACGTTCGGGCGAGCGGCCACCGAGGTGCTGGACACCTACGTCTACAACAACGGCATCGTCGGCGGGAACTGGGGCGTGTCCGCTGCGGTGGGTCTCTCAACAGGGCTGGTCAGCGTGGTGCTGGTACTGCTGGCGAACCGCGGCGCGCACCTGCTCGGCGAGCGGGGGGTGTATTCGAAGTGAGTGCTCAGGTCCGCACCGGCAGGCCCCTATGGATGGGCAAGCCCTCCGTTTTCGCGACCATCGCGCGTGCGGTGGTGCTGATCCTGTGCTGTGCCGCCGTCCTCGTCCCGTTCCTCGCCGTCGTCTCGACCAGCGTGGCGTCGCCCGCTCAGCTGACGAGCGCCGGTGGGTTCGTGCTCTGGCCGGAGGAGCCGAGCCTGACGGCCTTCCGCGCCGTCCTCTCCGGCGGCGTGGTCACGCGCGCGATGCTCGTCAGCATCGGCGTGACCGGCGTCGGGACACTCGCCAGTGTCGCGGTCACGGTCGGCCTGGCCTATGCGCTCTCCCGCCCCGGCTCCCTGTTCCACAAGCCGCTCCTGCTCGGCACGCTGTTCACCCTCTTCTTCAATCCGGGCATCATCCCGACCTACATGGTCGTCCGGCAGCTGGGCCTGATCGACTCCTTTGCGGCGCTGGTGCTGCCAGTGCTCGTCAGCGGTTTCAACGTCGTCGTCATGCGCGCGTTCTTCCTGGAGATCCCGCAGGAGCTATTGGAGAGCGCCCGCATCGACGGCGCCTCCGAGGCCAGGACGCTTCGTTCCATCGTGCTGCCGCTGTCCAAGGCGGTCATCGCCGTCATCGGGCTCTTCTACGCCGTCATGTACTGGAACGCGTTCTTCACGGCGTTGCTCTACATCAACTCGACCGAGAAGTGGCCTCTGCAGCTCATCGTCAGGACGTTCGTCGTCAACCAGACGCCGCTCGCCGCCGACGACCTCGACCTCGCGGGTGAGGTCGTGCCGCCGCAGCTGTCCGTTCAGATGGCGATCCTCGTCCTCGCGATCATTCCCATCCTCGTCGTCTATCCCTTTATCCAGAAGCACTTCACCAAGGGCCTGCTCATAGGCGCCGTCAAAGGCTGACGTCGCCTCGGGTGCTGTTCTCTCGAAAGGAAAACCATGGACCGCAGAGCATTTCTCCGGACGACCGGCTACTCGGGCTTGGCGGTGGCGCTGACGGGTGCGCTCGCCGGCTGCCGGACGGGCGACGCCGATGGTGTCGGAACCTCCACCGAGGCAGCGCAGCTCCCCACGTTCCAGGCCGCCGATGTCGCGACGCCGGACCTCGTGGGCGCTCACGAGGACTCGCTGCCCGGCTTCTTCGCCTACCCCGCGACCCCGGCCACGATGTACGCGGATCCGGTCGTCTCCGGGGTCTCGATGACGGCGCTCACCTACTCCTTCAGCCCGGTCGTGCCGGCGCTGAGCGAGAACGAGATGTGGCAGAACATCAACGACTCGATCGGTGCGCAGATCGACATCATCTACACGCCGCAGGCCGACTACGCGAGCCGGTTCGCGACCACGATCGCCGGCGGCGACATCCCCGACATGGTCGCCATCAACCCGCCGGTCCAGCAGCTTCCGGCGATGCTCGAGAGCACGTTCGCCGACCTCAGCGAGTTCCTGTCCGGTGACGCCATCCTCGAGTACCCGAGCCTGGCGAACATCCCGACCTCGGCGTGGCGCAAGACGATGGTGCAGGGACGTATCTGGGGTCTGCCGATCCCTCGCGCGCCCATCGGTCCGGCCTTCTTTGTGCGGCGCGACATCCTCGACGAGCGGGGGCTTCCCACTGCTCCCGCGGACTTCGGCGAGTTCACCGAGATCCTGCGCGAGGTCACCGACCCGCAGACGAACGCCTACGGCTCGGCGTCTCTCCTGGACTTCCCGGCGTACGTTGCCGCCACGCTCGGACTGGACAACGGGTGGGCGAACGACGGCGGTGCCTTCACCTACTGGATGGAGACCGAAGAGTACGAGCAGGCCCTCGTGTCGACACGGGAGCTGGTCGACGAGGGGTTGTTCCACCCCGACTCGATCTCCTCGCAGAACACACAACGCAACGAGTGGTTCACCAACGGCTCGGTGCCCACGATCATCGCCGGCTGGGGCGGCTGGCACAGCTTCGTGAATTGGGGCAAGGACATCGACGGGTTCGCGGTCGACGGCATGCTCCCATTCGGCTACGAGGCATCGATCGAGCCGAGCCACGGGCGGTCGCTCTCCGGCGGCTTCACGGCGTTGCGCGCGGCACCGGCGGAGCGGATCGAGGAGCTGCTGCGGATTGCGGACTGGCTGGCGGCGCCTTACGGCACGACGGACTACCTGACGCGCAAGTTCGGCATCGAGGGGCAGACCTACGACCTGGAGGGCACGGACCCGGTCTCGAACGAACGCGGCACCGACCTGCGGCTCGTGCCCTTCGCCTACCTCACCGACTGCCTCGGTCCCATTTACCAGCCCAACGACGAGGAGGTCGTCCGCGCACGCTTCGACTACCAGGAGGTCGCGATCGAGATGATGGGACCCGAGGGTAACGCCGGGCTCTACTCCGACACCGAGTCGGCTCGCGGGGCGCAACTGGAGACGCTGCTCTCCGATGCGCGCACCGACATCCTCGCCGGCCGCGCGCCCGTCTCGACGTGGGCCGACGCGGTGGCCTCCTGGCGTAGTGAGGGTGGCGACGCCATCCGCTCGGAGTATGAGACCGCCGCGCAGGAGGAGATGGCGTGAGGCGAGCAGGGGGTGCCGAGACCGATGTTGCGCGGCGCCCGGCGATCCGATCCCGCGTCCTGGCGACCGCTCTGATCACGGCACTCGCCGGAGCGGTTCTGACCGCCCCGGCGACGGCGACCACAGGGGAGGACCTGATGCAGCTCTGGGTGAGTCCGGACGGTGACGACGACGCGGCGGGCACCGAGATCGCGCCGCTCGCTACGCTGGACGGCGCCCGCGACCGGCTGCGCGACCTCCGCGCGGGTGTGGGCATCCCGTCCGGTGGAGCAACCGTCCTGCTCACCGGTGGCGTGCACAGGCTTCAGGACACGGTCCGGTTCCTTGCTGAGGACTCCGGCACCGCTCTCGCGCCGATCACCATCACCGCGGCGCCGGGGGCCGACGCGCGACTCTCCGGCGGCATCACTGCGACCGGTCCCGCCGCCCAACCCGTCACCGATCCCGCGATCTTGGCTAGGTTGCCAGAGAGCAGCCGCGGCGACGTCGTCCAGGTCGACCTGGCGGAGATTGGTGTCTCCGATGTCGGCGGGTACCGCGACTACGGCTACGGTCGCGGCACCAACCCCGCACCCGCGGAGATCTTCGTGGACGA
>NZ_JBMDXJ010000377.1:0-3533 GCF_048594945.1 Pseudactinotalea sp.
TGGACGAGACCACCGAGCGGTCCTCCCGGCCCGTGGTGCTGATGACCACCGTGGGAGAGCAGCTCTCCCCCGCGCTCACACTCGCCGAGCAGGAGGTCGAGCACGGCACGATCCTGCGCCTGGTCCGCGTGGACGAGGCTCCCCCACCCCCGGAAGTTGCCGACGTCACGGACCTCATGGGCGCGGCGGTCGAGACCCGGTCCGATGCGTGGCGGCCGGCGTGGGGTGTGGGTGCTGCCGCGGCGATCGCGGCGATCATCGGTTTCCTCGGCGGGCCGGCGGCCATCCTCAACGGGTTTACCGCCGGTCAGGTGGGACTCGGCTTCGTGGTGCTGCTCGCGCTTGCTGTGTTCGGTGCCCGACGGCGGCACACCGGTCCTGCGATCGTGCTCACCGCCGCTGTGGTCGGTGGTCTGGGGGTCGTCACCGGGTTCGTGCTGGCCCAGACCGGCCTCGCTCACCCCGGCGCGGCACTGCTGGTCTGGTTCGGCCTGACCGGACTCGTGGTCGGGCTGGTCGCGGCGGTCGGATTCAAGGACGTGCCACTGGGGGTCGGCGGAGGCGCCGCCGCGTTGATCACCGGTGCGTGGATCCTCATGCACCGTGCCCAGATGCCCACCGAGCACGTGGCTGCGTGGGTCGCGATCGTCGGCGTGGTGGCCCTGGGATTGCTGCCTGGCATCGCGATGACCGCAAGCGGGCTCACCGGGCTCGACGATCGCGTGGTCGAGGGCCAGCGGGTCTCGCGCCCGGCGGTCACCCGGGCGGTCGACGCCACGCACCGTGCCCTCACCTGGACGACCATCGCCGTGGTGCTGCCGACATCCCTCTCCGCCTGGCTGCTGGCGACGAGCGACGAGCGCGCCGCGCAAGGCATCTGCGCTGCCGTGGGACTCGTGCTGCTGCTGCGCACGCAGGTGCTGCCGCTCGCGCCTCAGCGCCTTGCACTCATCGCCGGCGGCGTGCTCCCGATCGTCACGCTGGCGTTCACGGTGCTGATGTCGCCGGGCTCGTCCACGCTCGTGGCGGTCTGTCTGATTGTGCTGCTTGCCGCACTCGTGGGCATGCGGGTCTCGGAGAACACCCGGGCGCGCCTACGCCGTTACGCCGGCATGCTCGAGATGCTGGCGGTGATCGCGCTCGCACCGCTGCTGCTGTGGCTGCTCGGGGTGTTCGCCGACCTGGTCAACACGCTCACCTCATGAGAGCCGCATGGGGGCTGGTGGCCGCGTCACGGCCACGACGCATCGCCGAGCTGCGCGAGCTCGACGAGCAGGCCCGCCGACCGCTCGCGCTGTCCACACGGGTGGGTTTCGTGGGCACCAGCGGTGGCGTCGGCTGCTCGGTCGCGGCTGGACTGGCGGCCGGTGTGCTCGCCCGGCGTCGCAGCGGCCGTGTGCTCGCGGTCAACGCCTCGGGCGCCGAGCGGTCGCTGCTGTGGCACGCCGGTCTGCTCAGCGACGCCGCGAGCACCATGGAGCAGGACGCCCGGCGCGCCTCGGCAGGACGTGCGGACGAGGCTCTCGACGGACTGGCCGTTGCGCCGTCGGGACTGCGCGGCCTCGATCTCACGAGGCAGACACAGACCGACGACACCCGCTGGTGGGAGTCCGTGGCGCCGTCGAGCAGGTTCTTCGACTTCGTGGTGACCGATTGGGGGGTGCGCGATGTCGCCTCGCTGGGCCACGTCGTCGCAGCGAGCTCGGTGCTCGCGGTGGTGATGACGCCCGACCGGGTCGCGCTCCAGCACGCGGTCGAGCTGGCGGCGGCCGCCTACGCCGTGCACGTGCCCGCCGTCGGCGTGCTGGTCCCCGCACGCGGACGCGTGCCTGTGGGTGTCGGCGAGGCGATCCGCGCCTTTCCGATCCCGGTGGTCCGGATCCCCCGCGACCGCGCTCACGCTGCTGCCCGACCGGTGCCGAGCACCCGGCTGCGCGACGCGACCAACCTGGCAGCCATCCGGTTGTCGGCAGCGCTCGTGTCCGCAGCTGCCGCCCGCCGCGCCGAACCCGCCACCCGGCGCCGACGCTCCGAGGAGAAGGCCACCCCGTGACCGTCAAGACCGTCCACCGACCCACCCGCGAGACGCTCCCGCTCGAACGTCCCGAGCCCGACGTCCTCGCGGCCCCGCCCTCGCTCGGCGAGGACACCGGCTCCATGCCGATGCAGATGCTGATGCCGATCATGGGCGCCACCACCTCGGTGCTCATGATGGTGGTGATGCGCCGCGGCAACCCGCTCTTCCTCGCCGTCGCGGCCCTGGTGTTCGTGGTCGCGATCGTCGGAGGCGTCGGCTTCGCACTCAGCTCCCGCGGCCGCAACGCCAAGCAGGAAGCGCAGAAGCGCGAGCTGTACCTCGACTACCTCGAGCAGGTGCGCGGCGAGTACGCCGAGCGCACGGCCGAGATCCGGCTCGCGGCAAGCGTGCTGCACCCGCAGCCGAGCGCCCTGATGTCGACCATCCGGGACCCGAAACGCCTGTGGGAGCGGCGCCGTCGAGACGCGGACTTCCTCGACGTGAGAGCCGGGCTGGGGACCGTGCCGTGGTTCGAGATCCGACTCCCCAGCCCTGAGTCGCCGATGACACCGCACGACCCGATCCTGCTCGCCGAGGCCGAGCTGATCAGCACAAGCTGCTCGAAGGTCGAGTCGATGCCGCAGACCGTGCCGCTACGCAAGGCGGGTTCGGTCGCGGTGATCGGCGACCGCGAGCGCGGCAGTGCCCTCATTCGCTCGATGCTGCTGCAGGTCGCGGCCATGCACGCACCCGACGACGTGGGCATCGCGCTCGCCTTCGCTCCCGAGAACGCCGACGACTGGGCGGGCGCCGACCTGCTCCCCCACAACCTCGAACCCGAGCTGTTCGACGGCCCGGTGCCGGCACGCAGGATCGCGCCCAGTGTGGAGGGCCTCGGCCGCGTGCTCGGCCAGACCTTCACCGACCGCGTGCAGGCCGCGAACAGCACCCGCCGCGCCGGCCCGCAGCGCAACCAGCCGCCCCATCTCGTGATCGTCGCGGACGATCACGGCAAGGTGGCCTCGTCGCTGCCGATCGGCGGCAACGTGCCGCTGAGCGAGCTCGGCATCACCGTCATCCACCTGCTCTCGGACCGCCTGCACGAACCGAGCGACGTGGACGTGCGCATCACGCTCGACGACGTCGTCTCCGACGGCCAGGGCGGCATCGACGATGCCGACCTGCCCACCCGGGCCACGGTGACCACGGCACCGGGCACACGGGACGCCGTCGACGTCATCATGCAACCGGACGCCGTCGACATTCCCGGGTTCGCGGCCACGGCGCGCGCGATGGCGGCGCTGCGCGTCACGCTCGTCGCGTCGCGCGACGAGGAGGGCGACGCGACGCTCGACGTCGAGGACCTGCTGAACATCGAGGACCCCACGACGTTCGACCCGGAGGACCTGTGGCGGCCGCGCAGCCCGGCCGACTTCCTGCGGGTGCCCTTCGGCATCGACGACCTCGGCAACCCCGTCCTCCTCGACCTGAAGGAGAGCGCCCAGCTCGGCATGGG
>NZ_JBMDXJ010000378.1:0-3129 GCF_048594945.1 Pseudactinotalea sp.
CGCACGTGGCGCCGACCGCACGCGCCTCCGCCGCGGCGGGCTCACCCCAACCGGGCTGACCCGCGAAACCCGGCACCACGCCGTCGAGCCCCACCCGCGAGGCGATCGCCACGCCGTTCCACTGACTCACGCCGACATGCGCGACCTCGTACCCGACCGCCTCGAATGAGAGGTACGGGAAGGCCTCGTCGCGGGTCTTGGTCTCCTGCAGGGCGAGCACGTCGACGTCGTGGCGTTCCAGCCACGCCGTGACTCGCTCGGCGCGTGCTCGGATCGAGTTGACGTTCCAGGTCGCGATGCGCACCCTGGCGACGCTACCCCGCCAGGCCGCCCTCCTGCCCGCCCGTGACCTGCTCGGCAGCGCGGTGGCGCAATGCCCTAGCCTGAGCGCCGTGACGAGCACGGAGCAGACCCCCGCCGAACGCCTCGCCCAGCTGATCGGCGAGCTCGCCGTGGTGCACGGCAAGGTCACCCTCTCCAGCGGCCGCGAGGCCGACTACTACGTGGACATGCGGCGGCTCACGCTGCACCACGAGGCCGCGCCGCTCATCGGGCACCTCATGCTCGACATGCTGGAGGAGCAGGGCATGGGCGTCGGCGAGATCGACGCCGTGGGCGGCCCGACCATGGGCGCCGACCCGGTCGTGTGCGCGATCCAGCACGCCGCGGCCAGCCGCGGCCTGGCCCTCGACGCGTTCCTTGTGCGCAAGGAGGCCAAGGGTCACGGCATGAAGCGTCAGGTCGAAGGCCCGGACATCGCCGGGCGGCGCGTGGTGATCGTCGAGGACACCACCACCACCGGTAACAGCCCCATGCTCGCGGTCGAGGCGGCGCGCGCCGTGGGGGCCGAGGTGGTCGGAGTCGCCACGATCCTCGACCGCGAGACCGAGGCCACCGAGGTGTTCGCGAGGGCAGAACTTCCCTACGTCTCGCTGCTCTCGTCGAGCGATCTGGGCCTCGGACGCCAGTAGCATCGAAGAACCGGGCGACCCGCTCGGCAGACACCGACCCTGGGTTTGTGGACCCTGACCTTCGAAGGAGGCCCGCATGGACACCGGAGTCATCATCCTGATCATCGTCGTGGTGGTCGTACTGATCCCCGTCATCTGGGCGATCGCGACCTACAACGGCTTCGTGCGACTGCGCAACCTGGTGCAGGAGGCCTGGCGTCAGATCGACGTCGAGCTGCACCGCCGCTACGACCTCATCCCGAACCTGCTCGACACCGTGAAGGGCTTCGCCGCTCACGAGCGTGCGGTGTTCGACGAGGTCACGCAGGCCCGCGCCGCCGCCGCCACCCCGGGCGCCTCGCCCGCCGAGCAGGCCCGCCAGGAAGACGCCCTCAGCGGTGCCCTCGGCCGCCTGTTCGCGGTCGCCGAGGCCTACCCGCAGCTGCGGTCGGTCGAGAGCTTCGTGGCATTGCAGAACGAGCTGACCAACACCGAGGACCGGATCGCCGCCGGCCGCCGGTTCTACAACGCCAACGTGCGTGAGCTCAACACCAAGGTCGAGAGCTTCCCGCCCAACATCATCGCCAACAGGTTCAACTTCCACCGGGCTGAGTACTTCGAGTCCAACGACCCGGTGGTGCGCGCCGCGCCGCGCGTGTCCTTCCAGGACACGCAGGGCCAGGTGGGCGTCTACGGCACCCCGCCCGCCCAGGTGCAGGGCCAACCCCAGGTGACCGACGCCGGCGGCCCCAGCCACGGCGGCCAGCCCGGCGGGTTCCAGCCCGGCCAGGGTGGCGGCCAGCCCGGCTATCCGCAGCAGCCCGGTCAGGGCGGCGGGTACCCCCCGCAGGGCTGATTCCGATCGACGAGGCAGAGCTCCGTCGTCGGCCCTCAGGGCTCGACGGCGGAGCTTTGCCGTCGCCGGGGGACGTCACCGACTCTCGGGTCGAGTCGGGCGACGATCGCGCCCCGACTCCCTACGGCGCGGTCGACGATCTCGCGCAGGATGGCCGGGCGCCCGAGGCGCCGGCGGGTCGCCGCCGGGGCCGCCGGTGGGTCGGGGCGGACGGTGACCTCGAGATCCGCCCGGCGCTCGACACGATCGGGTACGGCGCGGTCGTCTGCGTGGTGTTCGGCATCGGGATGTTCGCCCGGAGCGGCACCACAGTCGCGACGGCCGTGTTCGTCGCTGCCGGCGTGCTGGCGTGGCTCTGGCAGTCGGTGTACGTGCTGACGAGCCGCGTCCGGGTGGTCCGCGATGTTCTCGAGGTGCGGGTGCCCGGCGGCCGTCGGGTGGTGTCGCTGAGCGACCTCGATGCACCGCTCCTGGTGAAGGTCGCCCGCTGGAACTCGCTCCAGCTGCGGACCCAGGGTGGGCGTCGGTTCGCCAGGCTGCATGCCGCTCAGTGGGGCGACGCCACGCTCACGCTGCTGGGCGAACGGCTGGGTGCCACGTCGCAGGCTGCCGGCACCGGTAACACAGCGGAGCAGGAGCTTCCGAGGTGGCTCGAATGGATGGTGCGACACCAGGGACCCCTCGCCGTCGCCTTGGTGGTGGGGCTGCTCGTCGTCGCGGGCGTCGTCGCCGCTCTGGTGGGTTAGGGCATGCAGCCGCTCGACGACCGATGCCAGGCTGGCCACGTCGCCGTCGTGGCACCACATCGCTAGGGGGCGAGATGTCGGAGATGGACGATCGAGATGAGGGGCGCGGCGCAGCCGGGGGAGCCGGGAAGCCTGCGGACCCTATCGCCCCGGTCGAGGTGCGGCCGTCGCCGGCGGTGCTGGTGGTCGCCACGATCTTCGTGATCACCCCTGTGGTCGCCCTGGTGACGCAGCGAGACACCTCCGGTGGATATATGACCGCGTTCGCCGGGCTGGTGGCGTTCGTTGCGGCCGCGTTCGCGGTCCGCGCAGTCGTCGCCCGCATCCGGCTGGAGCCCGAAGGGCTCGTGCACACCGATATCGGGGGACGTCGCCGCCTTCCGCTGGCCGAGATGGAGCGCGCTGTCGTGCTCCAGCCGCGCGGCAGGGGGCGCCGCACGCGCGGTCACGAGCTGATCATCAGGACAACGGGTGGGCGCAAGCCGTGGCTACTCGCCACCGGGGTGTTCTGGGATCGTGCCGGGCTGCGCCGCCTCGGGGAGAGCCTGGGGGCGGCGCGCTCATCCGCGGTCAGCCG
>NZ_JBMDXJ010000379.1:0-9588 GCF_048594945.1 Pseudactinotalea sp.
CAGGGGCTGCACTACTCGCCGACCACCGAGGTGCTCCTGGAGGAGTCGATCCTCGGCTGGAAGGAGTACGAGCTCGAGCTCATGCGCGACAAGGCCGACAACGTCGTGGTGGTCTGCTCGATCGAGAACGTGGACCCGGTCGGCGTGCACACCGGCGACTCGATCACGGTCGCGCCCGCGCTCACCCTGACGGACCGTGAGTACCAGAAGCTCCGCGACGTGGGCGTCGCCGTGATCCGCGAGGTCGGCGTGGACACCGGCGGCTGCAACATCCAGTTCGCGGTGCACCCCGAGACCGGCCGCGTGGTCGTGATCGAGATGAACCCGCGGGTGTCGCGGTCCTCGGCGCTGGCCTCCAAGGCGACCGGTTTCCCGATCGCCAAGATCGCGGCCCGGCTCGCGATCGGTTACACGCTCGACGAGATCCCCAACGACATCACGGGCTCGACACCGGCGAGCTTCGAACCCACGCTGGACTACGTCGTCGTCAAGGTCCCGAGGTTCGCGTTCGAGAAGTTCGCCGCGGCCGACCCCACTCTCACCACGACGATGAAGAGCGTGGGCGAAGCCATGGCGATGGGCCGCAACTTCACCGAGGCGCTGCAGAAGGCACAGCGCTCGATCGATACCGCGAGCAGCTCGTTCCACTGGCGGGGCGGCGCTCCCGACGCCGAGGCGACCGCCGCGCTGGTCGAGTCGATCCGGACGCCGACCGAGCACCGCATGGTCGACCTGCAGCAGGCGATCCGCGGTGGCGCCTCGCTCGAGGAGATCACGGCGGCCACCGGGATCGACCCCTGGTTCGTGGACCAGCTGATGCTGCTGCAGGAGGTCGCCGACGTGCTCGCGACCGCACCGACCCTGGGAGAGGACACGCTGCGGCTCGCGAAGCGGCACGGGTTCTCGGACGCCCAGGTCGCCGAGATCCGCGGTGTGGGCGAGCAGACCGTGCTCGAGATGCGGCACGCGTACGGGCTGCGCCCGGTCTACAAGACGGTCGACACCTGCGCGGCGGAGTTCGAGGCTCGGACGCCGTACCACTACTCGAGCTACGACACCGAGACCGAGGTGCAGCCACGCGAGCGGGAGGCCGTGCTCATCCTCGGCTCGGGTCCGAACCGCATCGGCCAGGGCATCGAGTTCGACTACTCGTGCGTGCACGCCACGCTGGCGCTGCGCGAGCAGTACGAGACCGTGATGGTCAACTGCAATCCCGAGACGGTCTCGACCGACTACGACACCGCCGACCGGCTCTACTTCGAGCCGCTGACGTTCGAGGACGTCTACGAGGTGTACCGCGCCGAGCTCGAGGTCGGGCCGGTCGCGGGCGTGATCGTGCAGCTCGGCGGGCAGACCCCGCTGTCCCTGGCCGCGCGCCTCGCCGCCGCGGGCGTGCCGATCTGGGGCACCCCGCCCGAGGCCATCGACGCGGCGGAGGACCGTGGCCTGTTCGGTCAGGTGCTCGTGGGCGCGGGGCTGCCGGCGCCGGCGTTCGGCACGGCGATCTCGCTGCCGCAGGCGCGCGAGATCGCCGAGCGGGTCGGGTACCCGGTGCTGGTGCGCCCGAGCTATGTGCTCGGCGGGCGTGGAATGGAGATCGTCTACGACGACGCCCAGCTGGTCGACTACATCGCCCGGGCCACCGGCGTTCCTGCCGAGACGGCCGGGCACCCGGCCGTCCTGCCGGCCCCGGTGCTGGTGGACCGGTTCCTCGACCAGGCCATCGAGATCGACGTGGACGCGCTCTACGACGGTGAGGAGCTCTTCCTCGGCGGAGTGATGGAGCACATCGAAGAGGCCGGGATCCACTCCGGCGACTCCGCGTGCGTGCTGCCGCCGGTGACGCTCTCGGACGCGATGGTCGCCCGGATCCGCACCTCGACCGAGGCGATCGCCGCCGGGGTAGGTGGGCGCGGGCTGATCAACATCCAGTACGCCCTGTCCTCAGACGTGCTCTACGTCCTCGAGGCCAATCCGCGCGCGAGCCGCACCGTGCCGTTCGTGTCCAAGGCCACGGGCGTGCCGCTCGCGAAGGCCGCGGCGTTGCTGATGTCGGGGATGAGCATCGCCGAGCTGCGGGCCGCGGGCCACCTGCCCGAGGACGACGCGTCGACGTCGGATCCCGAGGCACCGATCGCCGTGAAGGAGGCCGTGCTCCCGTTCAAGCGGTTCCGCACGACCGAGGGCACGGTCGTCGACACCGTGCTCGGACCCGAGATGCGGTCCACGGGCGAGGTGATGGGGTACGACGTGGACTTCCCGCTCGCGTTCGCGAAGTCGCAGGCGGCTGCGTTCGGTGGCCTGCCCACCTCGGGCACGGTGTTCGTCTCGGTCGCCGACCGCGACAAGCGCTCGGTCATCCTTCCGACCAGTCGCCTGGTCGAGCTCGGGTTCCGCATCGTGGCCACCGGCGGGACTGCCAGTGTGCTGCGCCGCAACGGCATCCAGGCGGACCTGGTCCGGAAGGGCTACGAGGGCAGGGGCCCGAACGGCGAGCCCACCGTCGTCGACCTCATCAACACCGGCGAGATCGACATGGTGGTCAACACCCCGGGCAGCAAGGGCACCCGCGCGGACGGCTACGACATCCGGGCAGCGACCACCGCTGCCGACAAGGCGATTGTCACCACGATGCAGCAGCTCAGTGCCGCCGTGCAGGCTATCGAGGCGGTCCGGCGCGGACCGTTCGAGGTGATCTCGCTGCAGGAGCACGACCGGGCCAGAGAGTCGCGGATGGCACAGCCGGCGGAGGTGGGCGCATGAGTGCACCAGCGAGTGAGGACCGGAGCGCGGCGAGGACCGGAGCGAGCGTCGGTGCGCGACCAGGAGGCACAGGCGAGACCGAGCCGTTCGGCACCCGCCTCGCCGATGCGATGGATGCACGCGGGCCGTTGTGCGTGGGCATCGACCCGCATCCGTCGCTGGTTCGCGACTGGGGACTGCCCGACGGCGTCCCGGGACTTCGTGAGTTCGCCCTGCGGACCCTGGAGGCCGTGGGCCCGTACGTCGCAGCAGTCAAGCCGCAGGCGGCGTTCTACGAGCGCTGGGGGAGCGCGGGCATGGCGGTGCTCGAGGAGCTGATCGCCGGGTGCCGCTCCGCCGGTGTGCTGTGCATCGTCGACGCCAAGCGGGGCGACATCGGCTCGACGATGAACGGCTACGCGGATGCATTCCTCGGCAAGGACTCCCCGCTGGCAGGCGACTGCGTCACGTTGTCCCCGTTCCTGGGCTACGGATCGCTGGCGCCGGCGATCGCCGAAGCACGCGCGACCGGGCGCGGCGTCCTCGTCCTTGCGCTCACGTCCAACCCCGAGGGGGCGCAGGTGCAGCACGCCCGTGTCGCCTCGGGCGCCAGCGTGGCGGCTCTCATCGCCGCACACGCGGCCGTCGACAACGCCGAGGAGGTGGCCGGCGGCGCCCGGCTGGGTACCGTCGGTCTCGTCACCGGCGCCACCATCGGGTCGGCGCCTGGCGACGTGGGTGCCGACCTCGCCGCCGTGCGCGGCCCGCTGCTGGCGCCAGGGCTCGGGGAGCAGGGCGGCCGCCCGGAGGATCTCCCGGGCACGTTCGGCGCTGCGGTCGGTGCGGTGCTCGCCAGCGCGTCGCGCAGCGTGCTGCGGCTCGGGCCGGACACCACGGCACTAGGAGAGGCCGCCAAGCGGCTGGCGGGTGAGCTTGCCGCCGCCACCGGACGCGGCTGAGATGTGACCAGCGGTTGCCGCACCGGCCCTGCGTCGCTAGGTTGCCAGTCAAGCGTCCCCAACCCGAGGTGAGATCGTGGCCCTCCCCAACCTCACGCCCGAGCAGCGCGCCGCCGCGCTCGAGAAGGCGGCAGAAGCTCGCGCGGTCCGTGCTGAGGTCAAGAACCGCCTCAAGTACTCGGGCGGGAAGCTCTCCGAGGTGATCGAGCAGGGCAAGACCGATGACGCGATCGGCAAGCTCAAGGTGCTCGCCCTGCTGGAGTCGCTCCCGGGCGTGGGGCGCGTCACCGCGAAAACGATCATGACCGAGATCGGGATCTCCGAGTCTCGTCGCGTCCGTGGACTCGGCCCGCACCAGATCGCCAAGCTGGTCGAGCAGTTTGGCTGAGCCGGCGCCCGCACGTCTGACGGTGCTGGCCGGCCCCACGGCGGTCGGCAAGGGCACGGTCTCCGCTGACATCCGCGCGCGGTACCCCGAGATCTGGCTCTCGGTCTCCGCCACGACCCGGCCACCACGGCCGGGGGAGGTGGACGGAGTCCACTACCTGTTCTCCTCGCCCGAAGAGTTTGCCGACCTCGTGGCGCGAGGAGAGTTCCTCGAGCACGCGGTGGTGCACGGCCGCCATCACTACGGCACCCCCCGCGGTCCGGTCGAGGCATGCCTGGCGCAGGGCCGGCCCGCTCTGCTGGAGATCGACCTGCAGGGTGCTCGTCAGGTCCGCACGACGATGCCGGAGGCACGCTTCGTCTTCCTCGCACCGCCCACCTGGGAGGAGCTGGTGCGCCGCCTGGTGGGGCGCGGCACCGAGAACGACGAGGAGCGCGAGCGCCGCCTGGCGACCGCCAAGATCGAGATGGCGGCACAGTCCGAGTTCGACCATACGATCATCAACGACGACGTGACGCGCGCCACGGACGAGCTGGTCGCCCTGATCACGGGAGAGTCCGGGTAGACTGCGGGGAGCCGTTGAGGCTGAGCCTGCTGTGCCCGCAGCACGAACGCACGCCGCGCTCGCCGCCACCATGACTGTGAGGTTGTTGACATGTCCGGAACCGTCGCCGCCCCCGAGGGCATCACCGACCCGCCGATCGACAAGCTGCTGGAGTCGGTCGACTCCAAGTACGCCCTGGTGATCTGGTCCTCCAAGCGGGCGCGCCAGATCAACTCGTACTACGCGCAGCTCAACGAGGGCCTGCTCGAGTACGTCGGGCCCCTCGTCGAGACGGAGCCGCAGGAGAAGCCGCTGTCGATCGCCATGCGCGAGATCAGCGCCGGCCTGCTCGCCGTCGAGCCCGAAGAGGACTGACCTCCGAGCCAGCAGGGGAGTGAGCGTGCACGTCGTCCTCGGAGTCGCGGGCGGCATCGCCGCCTACAAGGCCGCGCTGCTGCTCCGACTCCTGCGCGAGGCGGGCCACCAGGTGCGCGTCGTGCCGACGACGGCGGCCCTGGAGTTCGTCGGCACCGCCACCTGGGAAGCACTGTCCGGGCAGCCGGTGACCACCTCGGTCTTCGAGGGCACCGAGAGCGTGGAGCATGTGCGCATCGGCCGGGACGCCGACCTGGTGATCGTCGCACCGGCGACGGCTGACCTGATGGCGCGGGCCGCCGTCGGGCAGGCGGACGACCTGCTGACCGCGACCCTGCTCACCGCGACGTGCCCGGTGCTCATGGCACCCGCGATGCACACCGAGATGTGGCAGAACGCGGCGACGGTCGCCAATGTGGCGACGCTGCGCTCACGCGGAGTCCATGTGCTGGACCCTGACGACGGGCGGCTCACAGGAGCCGACTCCGGGCCCGGGCGCCTGCCCGAGCCCGAGGCGATCGCCGACGCTGCCCTCGCGCTCGTGACCACCTCGGGTGGTGAGGGCGACCTGGCAGGCCGCTCCGTCGTCGTCAGCGCCGGTGGTACGCGCGAGCCGCTGGACCCGGTGCGCTTCCTGGGAAACCGGTCGTCCGGACGCCAAGGGATCGCGATCGCCGCTGACGCCGCACGCCGCGGAGCGGTGGTGACGCTGGTCGCTGCGAACGTCGATGCTGCGCTGCTGCCCGGGGGCGTGGACGTGGTTCGGGTCGAGACCACCGCGGACCTCCAGCGCGCGATGCAGGACCGGGCCGCCGGCGCCGACGTGCTCGTGATGGCGGCGGCGGTGGCCGACTACCGACCTGCCGAGATCGCGCAGGCCAAGGTGAAGAAGTCCGGCGAGGGCCTCGCGATCAGTCTGGTCGAGAACCCCGACATCCTGGCCGGCCTCGCGCGCGGCGCTCGGGCGGACCAGGTGGTCGTGGGGTTTGCGGCTGAGACCGGCGATGACGCAGGGTCCGTGCTCGACCACGGCCGCGCGAAGGCCCGTCGCAAGGCT
This sequence comes from Pseudactinotalea sp., assembly GCF_048594945.1. Lineage (NCBI taxonomy): Bacteria > Bacillati > Actinomycetota > Actinomycetes > Micrococcales > Cellulomonadaceae > Pseudactinotalea > Pseudactinotalea sp. The sequence goes on from NZ_JBMDXJ010000379.1 coordinate 6,066, forward strand.
GCCGACCTGCTCGCGGTGAACCAGGTGGGAGAGGGAACGGGATTCGGGGACGTGCCCAACGCCGTCGTGATCCTCGACACGGCCGGTGAGATCGTGGGCCGGGCTCAGGGGACCAAGAGCGACGTCGCGCGTGGGCTCCTCGATGCTGTCGCGGATCTGCTCAGCCGGCGGTCTCTCGTCGATGGGGCCGAGACGATGTCGGCACGCGCGGCTACGCTGCCCGAGTGAGTACACGCCTCTTCACCTCGGAATCTGTCACCGAGGGTCACCCGGACAAGATCTGCGACCAGATCTCGGACTCGATCCTCGACGCCATGCTGGAGCGGGATACGCGGGCACGCGTGGCCGTCGAGACCATGGTGACCACGGGCCTGGTGCACGTGGCGGGCGAGGTCACCACCGATGGGTACGTGGAGATCCCCCGGATCGTGCGCGATGTCGTGACCGGGATCGGCTACACGTCCTCCCGGGTCGGTTTCGATGGCGACTCGTGCGGCGTCTCGATCTCGATCGGACAGCAGTCCAGCGACATCGCCGCTGGTGTCAACTTCTCGCTCGAGTCGCGCGAGGACGCCTCGGACCGTGACCGTTACGACCTGCAGGGCGCTGGCGACCAGGGCCTGATGTTCGGGTACGCCACGGACGAGACGCCGCAGCTGATGCCGCTGCCGATCCTGCTGGCACACCGGCTGTCGGAGCGGCTCACGACCGTGCGCAAGCAGGGGATCCTCGAGCACCTGCGGCCCGACGGCAAGACCCAGGTGACGATCGCCTACGAGGGCGAACGCCCCGTCGGTGTCCACACCGTGGTGATGTCGGCCCAGCATGACGAGGATGTCGACGTGCCGCGCACACTCGCGCCCGCGCTCCGAGCCGAGGTGATCGACCCGGTGCTGACCGCCACGGCGGACGAGGTGGGGCTCGACGTCAGCGCACCCGATGTCATCCTCAACCCGACCGGTCTGTTCGTGACCGGGGGACCGATGGGCGATGCGGGACTGACCGGCCGCAAGATCATCGTCGACACCTACGGCGGCATGGCCCGGCACGGCGGTGGCGCGTTCAGCGGCAAGGACCCCTCGAAGGTGGACCGCTCGGCGAGTTACGCGATGCGGTGGGTGGCGAAGAACGTCGTGGCGGCCGGGCTCGCGAGGCGATGCGAGGTGCAGGTCAGCTACGCGATCGGGCGCGCGCACCCGATCGCGCTGCACGTGGAGACGTTCGGGACCGAGACCGTGCCGAACGGGGCGATCGCGGCTGCCATCACCGAGGTGTTCGATCTCCGGCCCGCCGCGATCATCGAGGCCTTGGACCTGTTGCGTCCGATCTACGCCCTCACCTCCAACTACGGGCACTTCGGGCGGGAGCTTCCCGAGTTCACGTGGGAGCGCACCGACCGCGCGGAGGCGCTGCGGGCTGCGGTGCGCTGACCGCGGTTGCTGGTGTCCGAGCAACCGAGCCTTCTCGACCCGCGGTCCGAGCCTGCGCGGGTCAGCCCGTGGGCGGGCGTGGCACAGGTGCTCGTGGAGGTGCCGCTCCCGCACCTGGACCGCCCGTTCGACTACGGCATCACCGCTGCGCTTGACGCCGAGGTGCGTCCAGGCGTCCGCGTGAAGATCCGATTCGCCGGCAAGGAACGCGACGGCTGGGTGATCGGTCGGAGCTCGGCCAGCGCGCACCAGGGCGAACTGGCGGGGATCCGGCGGGTCGTCTCCACCGTTCCGGTGCTGACGCCGGAAGTTCTCGCGCTGGCCCGGGCCGTGGCCGCCCGCTACGCCGGGGTCACCACCGACGTACTGCGGCTGGCGATCCCCCCGCGGCACGCGAGCGCCGAGGCGGCTGTCCTGGCGAGTGCGCCGGAGGAACACACCGAGCTCCACGACGGGCTCTTCTCCGAGAACGAGCACGGCGGACCGTGGGACGCGTACCCGGGCGGTCCTGCATTCCTGCGGCGGCTCGCAGCAGGGGAGTCGCCGCGGGCCGTGTGGTCGGCACTTCCCGCCGACGAGCTGCCGGCGTGGCCCGCAGCCGTGGCGGCCGCCATCCGCGCCGTGCGTGCCTCGGGGCGCGGAGCGCTGGTCGTGGTGCCGGACGCACGCGACGTGGACCTGATGGCCGGGGCGCTGCTCGCTGCGGAGGTCGAACACGTCGTGCTGACAGCCGAGCAGGGCCGGTCGGCGCGCTATCGCCGATTCCTGCTCGCGCTGATGGGGCGCGTGGGCGTGGTCGTCGGGACCAGATCTGCGGCGCTGGCGCCGGTGCAGAATCTCGGCCTGGTGGTGTGCTGGGACGATGGGGACGACCTCCACGCCGAGCCCCGTGCTCCGTACCCCCACACGCGCGAGACCCTCGTGGCACGGGCGGACCTGCAGGGTGCGGCAGCGCTGCTGGGAGGCTACGCCCGCACGCCGGCCACGCAGCAGCTCGTGGGCGACGGTTGGGCACGCTCGGTCGTGGCAGCGCGCGAACAGGTGCGCGCCCGCACTCCACGTGTGATCGCGCCCTCCGAGGTGGACCTGGCACGTGAGGGTGACGCCGCCGCGGCGCGTTTCCCCCGGCCGGCATGGGAGTTGGTCCGACGCGCGCTGGCGACCGGCCCGGTCCTCGTGCAGGTGCCACGCGCCGGGTATCTGCCGGTGGTCGCGTGCGCACGGTGCCGCACGCCTGCGCGCTGCCGGCACTGCGCCGGACCGCTGGGACTACCGGCGGGCGACGCACCGCCCGGGTGCCGATGGTGCGGCCGGCGTGCCACCGGCTGGCGGTGCACCGAGTGCGAGGGGACGCAGGTCAGGGCCGTGCGGTACGGCTCTGGGCGTACGGCCGAAGAACTGGGGCGCGCGTTCCCCGGGACCCCCGTGACGTCGTCGGGCAGGGACGGCGGGGTCGTGGCGAGGGTCGACGCCCAACCTCGACTCGTGGTGGCCACGCCCGGTGCGGAACCGGTCGCGGACCCGGGATACGCCGGCGCAGTCCTGCTCGACGGTGCCGTGATGGCCGCCCGTGACGACCTCGACGCGTCCGCCGAGGCGCTCCGGAGATGGTTCAACGCAGCTGCGCTCGTCCGAGCCGACGGCGAGGTGATGCTCCTCGGACAACCCCCCGTGGCGCCCGCACAGGCCCTGGTGCGGTGGGACCCGGTGGGGTACGCACAGCGCGAGCTGGACGAACGTACGGAACTGAGGTTTCCGCCGTCGGCCCGGCTGGCCAGCCTCACGGGGGAGTGGGCCGGGGTACGTGGCCTGCTCCAACGCGCAGACCTGCCGAGCTCAGCCGAGGTTCTCGGTCCCCAACCCTTCGTGGACGACAGCGGCGACGAACGCGCCCACGCCGTCGTGCGCGTTCCGCGCACCGACGGCGCGGCACTGTCCGCCGCGCACAAGGCCGCGGCGGCGGTGGGTAGCGCTCACAAGGACCCCTCGGCGCGGGTCCAGATCGACCCCCCCAACCACGCCCCCGCCCCCCCCCCCCCCCCATTTACAAGACCAACAAGCACCCAACCCAGTACCAGAACGAGAGCCCCCCC
>NZ_JBMDXJ010000038.1:0-24835 GCF_048594945.1 Pseudactinotalea sp.
ACAAGGGCTGAGCGGGTCTGATTGCCCGACGGCGTCTCGCACCTGGTGCGGGACGCCGTCGGTGTCTGGTGGGGCGCGGCTCGCGAGAGCGGCTGGTGCTCCAGTGAACGGGCCGCGGCGGCTGGGCGGGGCAGACTGGGAGGCGTGACGAACCTGCTCGGGCCTGAGCCCACCCTGTTGCCGGACGACCACCCCGATGTCGCTGCCCGCGATGCGCTGGAGGGCGGGGCAACGCTGCGCGAGGTGGCAGCGCGGTTCCCGGCCGCCTCCTACGCCTGGGGGCGGCTCGCGCTCGAGTCGCTCGAGGGCGAGGATCCGGTGGCGGCGTACGCGTTCGCCCGTACCGGCTACCACCGCGGCCTCGACGCGCTCCGCAAGGCCGGCTGGCGCGGCGCCGGACCGGTCCCCGCCACCCACGTGCCGAACCAAGGCTTCCTCATCAGCCTGCTCGCTCTTGCCGCCGCGGCCGAGGCGATCGGCGAGACCGAGGAGGCCGTGCGGTGCCGCACCTTCGCGCACGACTGCGACCCCGCTGCCGACGACGTGCTCAGCGGTGAGAGCGAGACCCTCAAGCTCGCTCCGCCCTCGAAAGACTGAACCTGCCCGGGCTAGGCGGTCAACGAACTCGTACGCATCGGGCTGGCCAGCGCTGATCGGCAACGGACTCCGTCCCTGCGCTGGGTTCGCCCTGGCGACTGAGCGCCGTGCGGGCCGCGGCGCGGGGAATCGATAGGCTGTCCTCCCGGGACAGCAGCCGATGAAAGAGGCAGGACATGCCGGCAGTAGTGGTGCTCGGGGCGCAGTGGGGCGACGAGGGCAAGGGGAAGGCGACCGACCAGCTCGGTTCGCGCGTGGATTACGTCGTCAAGTTCAACGGCGGCAACAACGCGGGCCACACGGTGGTGGTCGGTGACGAGAAGTATGCGCTGCACCTGCTGCCCTCCGGCATCCTGTCGCCGGGCTGCACGCCGATCATCGGCAACGGTGTGGTCGTGGACCTCGAGGTGCTGTTCGAGGAGCTCGACGGCCTCAACGCTCGTGGCGTGGACACCTCCAAGCTGCTGATCTCCAGCTCGGCGCACGTGATCCCTTCCTACAACCGCACGCTCGACAAGGTCACGGAGCGGTTCCTCGGCAAGCGCCAGATCGGCACCACCGGCCGCGGCATCGGGCCCACGTACGCGGACAAGATGAACCGCGTGGGCATCCGGATCTCCGACCTCTTCGACGAGGAGGTGCTCCACGACAAGGTCGAGGGCGCGCTCACGCAGAAGAACCAGATCCTCACGAAGATCTACAACCGGCGCAGCGCGGACATCGACGAGGTCGTCGCCGAGCTGCGCTCGTTCGCCGACCGAGTCGCACCGATGGTCGCCGACACCGGGCTGGTGCTCAATCGGGCCCTCGACGACGGCAAGACCGTGGTCTTCGAAGCCGGCCAGGCGACCATGCTCGACGTCGATCACGGCACCTACCCGTTCGTCACCTCCTCGTCCGCGACCGCGGGCGGCGTGGCCACCGGTTCCGGGATCGGCCCGACCCGCATCGACCGCGTGGTCGGGGTCATCAAGGCCTACACCACTCGGGTGGGCGAGGGCCCGTTCCCCACCGAGCTGCTCGACGACGTCGGTGAGCAGCTCCGTAAGACCGGCGGCGAGTACGGGGTCACCACCGGGCGGCCGCGCCGGTGCGGCTGGTACGACGCCGTGGTCGCTCGCTACGCCGGCCGCGTCAACGGGCTCACCGACCTGGTGCTCACCAAGCTCGACGTGCTCACCGGGTTCGAGAAGGTCCCGGTGTGCGTGGCGTACGACGTCGACGGCACGCGCCACGACGAGATGCCGATCGATCAGACCGCGTTCGCCAAGGCCACCCCGATCTACGAACAGCTCGACGGCTGGTGGGAGGACATCTCCGAGGCCCGCACCTGGGAGGACCTGCCGGTCAACGCCCGCCGCTACGTGGAGGCGCTCGAGGAGATGAGCGGCACCCGGATCTCGTCAGTGGGTGTGGGGCCCGACCGTGAGGCCACCGTGGTGCGGCACGACCTGCTCGGCTGAAGCACTCGCGGTCGCGCGCGTGCCAGGCGTAGCCTGACCGGATGCCAGCCCCCGACCGCATGCTCGCGTTCTTCCTCGCGGCCACGGTCATCATCCTGATCCCCGGCCCGAGCGTGCTGTTCGTGATCGGGCGCGCACTCTCCCACGGCCGCACCGCCGCGCTCGCGAGCGTGCTGGGAAACGCCGTGGCGTGCGCAGTTGTGCTCGTGCTGGTGGTGCTGGGGCTCGGCACGATCGTGCAGTCCTCGCAGGTCGCATTCACGGTGCTCAAGATCGTGGGTGCCGCGTATCTGGTCTGGCTCGGTGTGCAGGCGCTGCGGAACCGGGACGGACTCTCCCCCGACGTGGTCACCGGACAGGAGCAGGCGCTGCTGACCGGGTGGCAGGCAGGGCGGCAGGGCCTGCTGGTGGGCTTGAGCAACCCGAAGGTCTACCTGATGTTCGCCGCCCTGCTGCCGCAGTTCGTGGCACCCGCGGCCGCGCCGGTGCAGGTGCAGATGCTCGTCCTCGGAGCCGTGATGGTGATCATCGGCCTGGTCTCCGACAGTGTCTGGGTGGTCGCGGCATCGCGCTTGCGCGAGGTGCTCACCCGCACGCCACGGCGCCGCCGCGCCGTCACGGGGACCGGCGGTGTCCTGATGATCGGCCTCGGCGGCTGGCTCGCGGTCAGTCGCGCCTGAAACGCGCGGCGGGGGACACGCCGCCCACGGTGCGCGGCTACGCGCGCGCCGGCGGCTAGCGTGGAGTCGACCCCGATTGTCTGGAGCCACGTCATGTCCACTGGAGTCGTCGCCCTGCTGCTGGGCATCGGCATGGTGCTCGCGCTGCGCTCGAAGCTGACCGGCCTGGGGGTCTTCCTCGGCGTGGTGTTCGGGTTCGTGCTGGCGCTGACCCCGTTGGGCGGTCCCGTGCGGGAGGCGCTCGACGCCCTCGGCGGAGTCATCACGGAGCTGTTCACCGAGAGCTAGGCGTTGCCGTGACCCACCGTGTTGCCGCGGTCCGGAACCGGCTGCTGGTGGCCGCTGGCGCGGTGCTGCTCGCCTGGCTGTTCGGGTGGAGCTCGGACCTCGGGCTGGTGATGCTGGTCATCGCGGTCGTGGCTGGGGTGCTCGCGATCATGCGTGGCGCGTTCGGCGGGCTTCCGGTGCTGGTGCACTGGGTGTTCCGCTACCGCACCCTCGACATCGGATTGCGCCAGCTCGGCGACATCATCGGCGAGCACCAGGACGACATGCGCCGTGCCGGTCTCGTGGTCTCGCAGGGCATGCGTCGGCCGAGCCTCGTGATGTCGATGGCTCGACGGCGCAGGTACCAGCCGCGCCCAGCACCTGACCTCGTTCCTCGGTTGCGTCACCGACCTGACGACGGCGGCATCGTCCTCTCGCTGGAGGCCGTGCGTGCGGGGATGTCGCAAGAAGAGATCGTGCGCGCGCTGCCGCGCCTGAAGTCGGCGTGGGGTGTCGACGTGGTGGAGGCCACCGCGCGCCCCGGCGGGCGCGTGGTGGACTTCCGGATCCCGCTGACCGAGGACGCCGTCCGCGAGGCCGCCGACCGCGACGATCTCGAGCCCGCTTCCCCGCGGGTGCGCCCGCGCGAGGAGACCGAGCGCCGGGTGGAGCCCGAGCGCGACCGCCCCGAGCCGGCACGCGCGGCACCGGGCCCGGACCGCCCGCCGGACGCGCCGCCGGTCACCGTGGTCGGTGGCCGCGAGCCGCGAACCGAGACGATCAGCCGGTCTCGCCCGCCGCGGATCCAGCCGCAGCTCGAGCCCGACGAGCGCGGCCGCTACGAGCTGACCATGCTCCCGGAGGACGCGGCACGCACCTTCGCGCCTCGCCCGCCGGAAGAGCGCAACCCTTCGACCGACGAGATCCCCGTGATCGAGGCGCCCACCAGCCTTCCGACGCGGGCCACCTCCCACCGCTCCACGCCGCGGCGTCCCGAGGTCAACGGTGGTGGCGAGCGCTCCAACCCCACCGACCTCGACGAACGTCAGATGCGCCTCGGTGGCCTGCACTGGCGCACGGGCAGAGAACGCTAGGCGGCGGGCTCACGCTCGGACCAGGCGCGCTCCAGCGTCTGCAGGAACACCTCGGTGGGCTGCGCCCCGGAGATCCCGTACCGGTCGTCGACCACCACGAACGGCACGCCGGTCGCGCCGTACGCGCGGGCCTGGGCGACGTCGTCGGACACCTCGTTCTCGAGTTCCTCGCTTGCGAGGAGGGTCTCGATCCGTGCCCGATCGAGCCCGACGGCGGAGCCCAGTTCGGTCAGCACACTCGGGTCGGCGATGTCTCGCCCCTCGACGAAGTACGCCGCGAACAGCCGCTCCTTCAGGTCGCCCTGGGCGCGGACGCCGCCCTCGGCGCGCGCGAGGTGGAGCAGCCGGTGGGCGTCGTGACTGTTGCGGTGCAGGGTGCGCGACTGGTCGAGCGCAAGGCCCACACCAGCGGCCACCTGACCGACCTGGTCGATCATCTGCAGCCCGGCCTCCGTGCCGCCGCCGTATCGCTGACCGAGCATCTCGACCACGGTCTCGGTGCCCTCGCGGGGCGCGTTCGGATCGAGCTCGAAGGAGCGGAACGTGACCTCGACCTCCTCGGCGTGGTCGAACTGCTCGAGGGCCTGCTCCAGACGCCGCTTGCCGATGTAGCACCACGGGCACACCACGTCGGCCCAGAAATCGATCTTCATGACCCGACCAACACCAGCAGGCGAGGCCATGTTCCCCGGGAATGCTCCGCCGTCGGGCGGGGTTCGGCAGAACATGACCACCACGGAAGGCACCCTGCTCGACATCGTCGCCGGCTCCAACCTCGGCGCCCTCGCCACGCTCAAGCGGGACGGGAGGCCGCAGCTGTCCGACGTGACGTACGTGCTCGATCGCGAGGCGCGTACGATCCGGATCTCGATCACCGACAGCCGCGCCAAGACCAAGAACATCCGGCGCGACCCGCGCGTGAGCCTGCATGTGCGTCCGCAGGGGTGGGGGTACGCGGTGGTCGAGGGCACAGGTCGACTCAGTGAGGTCACCAGGCGCACGGACGACGACGCCGCCGAGGCGCTCGTGAGCCTCTACCGCGACGCACGCGGCGAGGACCACCCGGACTGGGACGAGTACCGCGAGGCGATGGTCGAGCAGGGGCGGCTGGTGCTCACGATCGACGTCGAACGCGTCTACGGGGCGGCGTAGCCGGCGGGCCGCTAGGGCATGTCTCCTCAATCCGGGGTTTGGAGACATGCCCTAGGTTGGTGGGGCACGCCGGGCGGCGCGAGATCGTTCGGTCACCGACCACGGAGGTAGCCGATGACCATCGAGGTGCAGCGAGAAGCACCGGAGCCGGAGGACGAGGCGGTGCTCGAGGAGGAGCACAGCGCGCGACAACGGGGCCCCTGGTACACCTCGATCCACCCCGGTGTGTTCTGGCCGGCGCTGGCGGTGATCCTGTCGTTCGTCGTGGTGGTGATCTTCGGCGGGCCAGCCGTGCACGGCGTCATCGAGGCCTTGCCGGGCGCCATCGTGAGCGGGTTCGGCTGGTACTACATCCTGCTGGTCACCGGATTCGTGGTCTTCGCCGTCTGGATGGGCGTGAGCCACTACGGCGACATCGTGCTCGGAAGCGAGGGCGAGAAAGCCGAGTTCTCGATCGGCTCCTGGCTCGCGATGCTGTTCGCCGCCGGGATGGGCATCGGGCTGGTGTTCTGGGGAGTGGCCGAGCCGCTGCACCACTTCGCCGGCATCCCGAACCGGTCCTCGGGCGTCGCGGCAGCCGACGTCGCCGGCGCCGAGGACGCGCTGGTGCTCACGTTCCTGCACTGGGGGCTGCACCCGTGGGCGATCTACGTGGTGGTGGGGCTCGCGATCGCGTACGCGATCCACGTGCGGCGCCGGCCGGTCTCGATCCGGTGGTCCCTCGAGGCGGTGCTCGGCAAGCGCACCGACGGCTGGTTGGGCAACGCCATCGACGTCGTCGCGATCGTCGGCACCCTGTTCGGTGTGGCCACGTCGCTCGGGCTCGGCGTCGCCCAGATCGCCGGTGGCCTCGAATATCTCGAGATCATCTCGAGCCCCACCAACATGCTGATGATCGTGCTCATCGGTGCCATCACCGCGCTCGCGCTGTTCTCGGTGGTCTCCGGTGTGAAGCGCGGGATGAAGTATCTCTCGAACATCAACATGGGGATGGCGATCGGACTGTTGCTGTTCGTCATGATCGCCGGGCCCACGATGTTCCTGCTGCGCGAGTACGTCGAGGGATTCGGTGGCTACCTCTCGGAGTTCATCCGGATGAGCTTCGACACCTCGGCGTTCGCCGGGGACCAGGGCGTGGAGTGGCAGGGGTGGTGGACGGCGTTCTACTGGGGCTGGTGGATCTCGTGGGCACCCTTCGTGGGCATCTTCATCGCCCGGATCTCGCGGGGACGCACGGTGCGGGAGTTCGTGGTCGGCGTCCTTGCCGTTCCCACCCTCTTCTCATTCCTGTGGTTCACGGTTCTCGGCGGATCGGCTCTGCACCGCGAGCTGTTCGCCGACCCGGACGAGGTGGACAGCTTCATCGAACAGGGACCGGACGGAGCGGTCGTCAATGAGAACACCTCGCTGTTCCAGCTACTGAAAGAGCTGCCCGGCGGCACCGTGATCTCGGTGGCCGCGATCGTCCTGATCGTGCTCTTCTTCGTGACCTCCTCCGACTCGGGGTCACTGGTCATCGACATGCTCGCGTCCGGCGGTGACCCGGAACCCCCGACCTGGAGCCGTGTGTTGTGGGGCGTTCTCGAAGGGGTGGTGGCCATCGCCCTGGTGGTTGCGGGTGGACTCGCGGCGCTGCGCGGTGTCGCGATCGCCGTGGCGTTGCCGTTCAGCGTGATCATGGTGTTCATGTGCGTGTCGCTGATACGGCAGTTCCGCGGCGAGCGTGCGTCGATGCTGCGTGCGCAGCGCAAGCTCAGGCGCGACCGGATCGTGGAAGAGGTCTCGCAGACGATCGCGGAGGACGGGCTGCTGGATCGCACCGGCCCGCCGCCGCGGTCATAGCGGCTGCCCGGTCGAGGGGCGTGAACTCGGTAGGGTCAGGGCCCGTGAAGATCCTCCTCATCGGTTCCGGCGCGCGCGAGCACGCCCTGGCCCGCGCACTCGCGCTCGACCCGGCGAGCTCCGCCGTGACCGTCGCACCTGGCAACCCCGGCACGGCACGGCTGGAGAAGACCGAGAACACCCCGGTCGACGCCGACGACCCTGCCGCCGTCGCCGCGCTCGCGCAGCGGATCGAGGCCGACCTCGTGGTCGTCGGGCCGGAGGCACCGCTCGTGGCCGGGGTGGCCGACGCGGTGCGTGCGGCCGGTATCCCGGTGTTCGGGCCCGACGGCAGCGCGGCGAGACTCGAGGGGTCCAAGGCGTTCGCCAAGGAGATCATGGCGGCTGCCGCGGTGCCGACCGCGATGGCGCACGTCTGCACCACGCTCGCCGAGGTCGAGGCCGCGCTGGATGCGTTCGGTGCCCCGTACGTGGTCAAGGACGATGGACTGGCCGCCGGCAAGGGCGTGGTCGTCACCGAGGACCGGCAGGCCGCGCTCGCCCACGCCAAGGGGTGCCTCGACCACGCCGAGGTGGTGATCGAGGAGTACCTCGACGGTCCCGAGATCTCCCTGTTCTGCCTGGCCGACGGCGAACGGGTGGTCCCGCTCGCAGCGGCCCAGGACTTCAAGCGGCTCCGCGACGGCGACGCCGGTCCCAACACGGGTGGGATGGGCGCCTACTCGCCACTGGACTGGGCGCCCGACGGGCTCGTCGACGACGTCGTCGAGCGCGTCGCACTGCCCACGGTGCGCGAGCTTGCGCGCCGTGGCACCCCGTTCGTGGGGCTGCTGTACTGCGGGCTGGCACTGACCTCGCGCGGGCTGCGAGTCGTGGAGTTCAACGCCCGTTTCGGCGACCCGGAGACGCAGGTGGTGCTCGCTCGGCTGCAGTCCTCGCTCGCGACGGCGCTGCACGCCGCCGCGACCGGAGATCTGGCCGACCTGCCGCCGCTGCGCTGGTCCGACGACGCCGCCGTGACCGTGGTGATCTCCGCCAACGGCTACCCCGAGCTACCCCGCAAGGGAGACGCCATCACGGGGATCGAGGACGCCGAGTCCCTCGAGGGCGTGCACGTGCTGCACGCCGGCACGTCGATCGACGACGCCGGCGCCCTGGTCTCCGCCGGCGGCCGCGTGCTGTCGGTGACCGCGACCGGTGCGGACATCGAGGCGGCGCGCATTGCCGCTTACGCGGGTATCGAGAAGATCGACCTCCCCGGCTCCCACCACCGCACCGTCATCGCCGCCGGCCGCTGAGCCGACTTCACTGCCGATTTGTCGCCCACCCGATTTCACTGCTGATTCGGTCAGCGGGTACGGCGCTTGGTGAAGGTGGCCTGGGTGCGAATCGGGGTGAAGCCGACCGAGGCGTAGAGGTTGCCCGCCCCGGTCGGGTTGGCGGAGTCGACGCCGAGCTCCACCACGTCGTACGTCCCGCTCGCGGCGGCGTCAGCGACCGTGGCCAGCAGCACCTGCCGAGCCAAACCCTGGCCACGCGCAGCCTGGACCGTCCCGACCAGGCTGATGTACAGCTCCCTGGCCACCCACTCACCGCACAGCACGTACGCGAGGACCGCTCCGTCGTCGTCCATCAGCACGCGGGACTCGGCGGCTCGGAACGATCGGGCGCCGATCGTGTCGGCCCATCGTTCAGGGGTCTGCGGGGTGGAGCCCCAATGGGTGGCGAACGCGTCGTTGTGGGCGAGCCGGAGCGGCTCGGACAACTCGGGCGTGAAGGGTCGGATCCGGGGATCGTCGACGGCGGAGGTCGCCTCGCCCGGGAGGTCTCGCTTCATGTCGGTGAAGTAGCGGGCGGGTGCGTAGCCGCGGTCGGTGAGCAGTGGCCAGGCGTCGCTGCCCTCCTTGCCGCCGGAGGCGCGCAGCAGGATCGGTGCCCCGGGATGGCGTTCGGTCGCGAGCTCGACCGCGCGCGGCTCCATCCGCGCCAGCAGCTCGGTACCGATGCCGCGGCCGCGCCACTCGGGGTGGACGCCGCCGGTGAGATCGGCGCGAGCATCGCCCTCGGCGGTCAGCTGGAGCGAGACCCGGAGCTGGCCGAAGGCGACCATCTGCTCGCCGTCCCAGGCCGCCCACGAATCCCGCTCGGCGTCGAAGCCGTGCTCGACCAGCTCCTCGGCGAGGTCCTCGGCGTCGTAGAACTCGTCGGTGTCGTCGACCGTGGCCAGCAGATTGGTCAGCTCGGTCCACTGCGGGACCGACTCGGGCGTGAGGGTGCTCCAGGTCAGCATCGGCCCAGTCTCGCCCGAAGGTGACAACGAGGGCGAGCTGTTTGCTCAGGTGGTCGAGAAGGCGCGGCGGTAGCGCTGCGGCGACGTGCCGACGATCGTCTGGAAGTGCGAGCGCAGCAGGGCGGCCGAGGAGAACCCCACGTCGGCCGCCACCTGCTCGACCGAGGCGTCGGAACGCTCCAGCAGCTCCCGCGCCCGGAGTACCCGTTGCTGCAGCAGCCAGCGGTGCGGGGTGGTGCCGGTCTCGGCGCTGAAGCGGCGCGCGAACGTGCGCTCCGACATCACGGCTCGCTGGGCGAGCGAGGTGACCGAGTGCGGCTCATGCAGGTTGTCGAGGACGTGCAGCAGCACCGGCTGCAGACTGTCAGCGGTGCACTCGGGCACGGGGGTACGGACGTACTGCCGCTGGCCGCCGTCGCGCTGTGGCGGAACCACCATGCGGCGGGCGATCGCGTTGGCCACGCCGGCACCGAGCTCGCGCCGCACGAGGTGCAGGCACGCGTCGATGCCCGCGCTCGTCCCGGCCCCGGTGATGAGCGAGCCGTTGTCGACGTACAGCACGTCGATCGTCACGTCGACCTCCGGGTACCGCCGTGCGAGGAGGTCGAGGTAGCGCCAGTGCGTGGTGGCGCGCTTGCCGTCGAGCAATCCGGTGGCCGCGAGCGTGAACGCGCCGGAGCAGATCGTCAGCACCGTGGCGCCTCGCGCGTGGGCCTCGCGGATCACCTCGAGCAGCTCACCCGGGTACTCCTCCAGGATCTCGGAGGCTGGCAGCACCACGAGGTCGGCGTCGAGGACGTCGGACCAGCGGTGGGTGGGCACGATGGCCCCGCCGGTGTTGAGCGCGACCGGCTCCCCGGGCGCGGGTCCGGCGGTGATGAACTCGAACGCCGGCACGCCGTCGTCGGTGCGATCGAGACCGAACACCTCGGCGGCCACGGCGTACTCGAAGACCGACATCGGCTCCAGCAGCAGGGCTGCCACGCGGCGCAGGGGCATCGCGTCAGGATAGTTGGCAGGAATCATGCGCGCAATGTCCTGTCTGCCACTCGTGGCAGAAATGATGCGGGCGCATGATGGCTGACATGGACATCGTGATCGCCACCGCCGTCATCGCCCTTCTCATCCTGCTGCTGCACCGGGACGATCGTCGCCACCACACCGCCGAGCGCTATTGGAGCGCCGGCGCCGGGGTGGACCACGACGTCGAGCGCGTCCGGGCCGACCTCCTCGCCGGCGCGGACGCGCTCAGCCGACGCCCCCTGCGCCGCTCCGAGCCGCGCGCGTCCGACTGGGAGCCGCGCGCCTGACCCCCGATCTCGCCGCGCGCCCACCCTCCAAGCCCCGATTTCACTGACGAAACGTCACGCCTGCGAGTGTCGTTTCGGCCGTGAAATCGGGTTGGGGGTTGGGGTGGGAGGTCAGCCCTTCACGGCGCCTGAGGTCAGGCCGCGGACGAAGAAGCGTTGCAGGAAGATGAACACCAGGATGGGCAGCGCCATCGAGATGAACGCACCTGCGGTGAGCAGCTCAGCACCTTGGCCCTGGGTGCCCAGCAGCTGTTGCAGCTGCACGATCACCGTCGAGTTCGCGGGCAGCAGGAACAGCTTCGCGATCAGTAGGTCGTTCCAGACCCACAGGAACTGCAGGGTCGCGAACGCGGCGATCGCCGGCATCGACATCGGGGCGACCAGCCGCCAGAACGTCTGATAGTGGCTGGCGCCATCGATCTTGGCGGACTCGACGACCGAGTACGGCAGCGTCGACATGTAGTTGCGCAGCGTGTACAGGCACAGCGGCATGCCGAACCCGGTGTGCAGCAACCAGATGGCCACGAACTGGCCCGAGATGCCGATCCCGTAGGGGCCGAGCAGGTAGAGCATCGGCTGGAGTGCCACCTGGATCGGGACCACCATCACGCCGACGATGATGACGAACAGGACCTCCTTGCCGGGGAAGCTCATGAACGTGAAGGCGTAGGCAGCGAATGCTGCGAACATGATCGGCAGGATCGTCGCAGGCACCGACACCACCAGGGTGTTGAGGAATCCCATGCCCATGTTCGAGCCGGAGAGCACGCCGGAGTAGTTGTCCAGCGTCCAGCCCTGCTCGAACGGGTTGAACAGTGCGGTCCACCAGCCGGTGGAGGCCACGGCGTCTCGGCTGCGGAACGAGCTCACGAGGAGCCCGAGGGTCGGGATCGACCACAGGATCGCGAGGATCACCATCACGATGATGGAGGTCCAGCTGCGGGGCCGACCATCCCTCATGTAGGAGGGCTGCCGCTTCGACTTCTTGGCGACGCGCGGCGCGTCGGAGACGACGGTCACTGGCCCTGCTCCTTCCGGTAGTGGCGCACTTGGTAGATGAGGATCGGCGTCACCAGGATCAGCAGGATCACCACGATCGCGGAGGCGCGGCCGGCGCGGCCCTGAGTGAACAGCTCCTGGAAGAACATCAAGGCGATCACGTTCGTGCCGTAATTGCCGTTCGTGAGCACGTAGATGATGTCGAAGACCTTCAGCACGAGGATCACGACCGTGATGAAGACCGTGATGATCGTGCCTTTGATCTGCGGGATGATCACCTGGAAGAACACCTGCGGCTCGCTCGCGCCGTCGAGGCGTGCTGCCTCCAGGGTCTCGTCCGGTACGCCTTTGATCGCGCCGGAGAGCAGCACCATCGCGAACCCGGATTGCATCCAGATGAGGATCACCATCATCAGCAGCGAGTTGAGCCGCCCGGTGTCCTCCTGGATCCAGTCGACCGTGGTCCCGAGGATCGCGTTGAGCAGCCCGACCCGGGGGTTGGCGTTGTAGATCAGCACGCCCCAGATCGTCGAGGCGCCCACGAACGAGACCGCCATCGGCAGGAAGATCAGGCTCTTGGAGGCCTTCTCGCCCCGCGCCGACAGCCGATCCGGGAACAGGGCCACCGCGATGCCGACGGCCACGGTGACCGCCGGCACGATCAGCAGCCACAACGCGTTGTTGCTCAGCGCCAGCCAGAAGTTCTGGTCCTGGAAGATCGAGACGTAGTTGTCGAAGCCGACGTATCTCGTGCTGTCGTTGTTCGCGAAGCTGTAGTTGATCGTCTGCACCGTCGGGTAGATGAGCATCAACCCGATCAAGGCGAACGCCGGCAGCACGAACGCGTACGGGATCAGGCCCTGCGACGCGCGTTGCGGCAACGACTCGATGACCACGTTCACGAAGTAGAACAGCAGCGCTGAGCCGCCCAGCCCCGCGATCATGCCCACGACCGCCATCAGCACCCGGTTGTAGAGGTACCACTCCGGGTGATAGGCGAGCGAGAGGAACACGTTCGCCGCCAGCCACGCGACCACGCACACCCCGACGATCCCCACGAGCATCCGCAGCGGTCGGGCAGGCGATCCGCCCCGTCTCACCTCGGGAGCCGGGGCCTCGGCGAGAGCGGTCATGACTCGTCCTCCTCCCCGGAGGCCGGCCAGCCGTTCTCGATGTCCGTGGTCACCTGTTCGGCAGTCTTGTCGCCGCGCAACCACTCGACCATGCCGGTCCAGAAGCTGCCACCGCCGACGGCGTTGGGCATGAGGTCCGAGCCGTCGTAGCGGAATACGTCGGCGTTGGCGACGATCTCTGCGGTCTTCCGCGTGGCCTCGTCCGGGTACAGGCTCGTGTCGAAGGTCGTGTGGGGTGAGAGCCATCCTCCGGCCGAGGCCCACTCGCCGCCGAACGCGTCGGACGTGAGGAACTCCATCACCGCGATGGCTTCCTCGTCGTTGCCGTTCATCAGTGCGGCAAGGTCACCGCCGCCGAGGATCGGCTGACCGCTGTACTCGGAATCGGCCGCCGGGGGGAACACGAACAGACCCACCTGGTTGTCGAGATCCGCCTGGACGTCCTCCGGTAGGAACCCGGTGACGAAGTTGCCCTGACGCTCCAGCAGGCACTGCGGCGGGTCCTCGAAGGCCGGGAGCATCGCGTCGCTGAAGGCCGTGGACAGCACCGCCGAGTTGCCGCCGAGCACGTTGCCGTCGATGTCGAGGATCTCGGCGTAGGCGTCGAACGCGGCCACGACTCGCTCGTCGTTGAAGGGGATCTCGTGCGCGGTCCATTGGTCGTACACGTCCGGCCCCCACAGGCGCAGCATGTACTCCTCGATCCAGTCGGTGCCGACCCAGCCGGTGGCCTGGTCGGAGCCCCAGCCCATGCACCACGGGGCGATGCCGTCGTCGCGGATCTCGGTAGCGACGTCGGCCAGTTCGTCGAGATTCGCGGGTTCCGTGTTGTAGCCGCCCGCGGTGTACGCCTCGAGCGGGTACCAGACGATCGACTTCACCGCCATCCGCATCGGGGCGCCGTAGACGCGCCCGTTCATCCTGGCTGAGTCGAGGAAGCCCGGCACGAGCGTGCGGTCCAGTGCCTCGTAGTCGAGGTAGGTGTCGATCGGCTGGATGTAGCCCTGCTCGGCCAGCCCGAGCAGCCCGCCGGGCTGCGGGAAGATCGCGATGTCGGGCTGTTGTCCCGAGTTGGTGCGGAGCTGGATCGTGTTGGTGAAGTCCTGATCCGAGCTGTACTGGACGTCGATACCGGACTCGGCTTCAAACGCGGCCAGGGAGGCCTCGAAACCGGCCTGCTCCTGGCCGCCAAAGGCGCCGAGGATGGTGACCACGCCGTCGCCGTCACGCTCGGCGTTGTCGGCCACGCTGTCGCCCCCGCCGCCGGCGCCGCCCCCTCCTTGGTTCGGGTTCTGCAGGCACCCGGTCAGGAGTAGCGCCCCTGCGGTCGCGGTGACCGCGAGCGCCAGCAGTCGCTTCTTCGCTCCTCGCATTCCGACTCCTTCGTCGTTGTCCCGAAATAGGGAAGGAGCCGCAGTTGGGCCCCGCTTGGCAACCTACAACCCTCCGCACCGCGGCGGGCGGGTTCCGGGAGCGTTACGGAACTGCAACCTGAGTGATGGTTGACGGCGGGACTCGCCTCAGGCGTACCCGCCGCCAGTCGTGGGCCACTCGCCGCCACCGAGGAGGGCGCGCGTGATCGTGGAGGAGTCGGTCATCATCTCCGCGAGCGCGGCGCGGAGGTGGTCATCGTCGAGATCGGCTTCCTCGACGGCCGCGAGCAGCACAGCGCGCCGCACCAGCTCCTTGGCGAACGAGGCGGTGGTGCCGTCGGAGTCGCGGGCGACCTCGTCGAGCACATCAGCGGAGAACGGCAGGTCGCGCCCGTAGAGCGACAGCAGCAGCCGGCGTGCAGCCCGGTCGGGGCGCGGGATCTCCACGGCCAGGTCCACCCGACCCGGCCGTTGCGCGAGCGCGGGCTCCAGCACGTCGACCCGGTTGGTGGTGAGCAGGAACGTGACGTCGGAGTCGGCGGCGAGGCCGTCGAGCGCGTCGAGCACCTCGAACAGCAGCGGCGAGGAACCGAACTGGTCGCGCTGCTCGGCCACGAGGTCGCAGTCCTCGAGCACCACGATCGCGGGCTGCAGCGCACGCGCCGTCTGCGTGGCCAGCGAGATCAGCTGCAGCGCCATCCCGGTCAGCATGATCACGGTGGTGTTCTCGGACATCCCGAGCAGGTGGCGCACCGTGAGGGTCTTCCCGGTTCCAGGCGGGCCATAGAGCAGCACGCCGCGCTTGAGGTGCTGCCCGGCCCGTGCGAGCGCCTCGCGGTGCGCGCCGATGCCGAGCACGTGTCGTTCCACCTTGGTCAGCGTGCCGGCGGGCAGCACGATGTCCTCCGCCGGGATCGCCGGCCTCGGCTGGAACGTCACCTGCCCCTGACTCGGGATGCCGAGCGTGGCCTCGAACTCGGATCCGCCGAACGTGACGATCTGCCCGCGCAGCACGCTGTGCACGTTCATCAGCTCGCGGATCCGGCCGAGCAGGGCCGCGGCGACACCATCCTGCGCCGCGAGCACCTCGAGCCGCGGGGTCGCCCCGTACTGGGCCCGACTACCCCGGGTGAGGACCGCGACCGGGTGAGCTCCGCCGTCGTCGTTCCATCGGAACAGATAGAGCCCGAACGCGACCGCGGAGCGCTCGGTGTCCGGCCCCGTGGCGACCTTCTCGTAGTCGACGGGCCCGACCGGGACGTCGATGTAGCTGGCGTTGAGCATCTCCGACAGGCTGGTGTGCCAACGCTGCTCGCCACCGCCCACGCCGATCAGGTCGCCACCGCCGGCCTCCTCCAGCACGTGCTCGAGCGCGAGGTCCACGTCGGCGAAACGGAACGGGCTGACCTCCTCGGTGAGCACCGGGAGGACTGTCGGGTCGCTACCGAGGTGCTCGGCGAGCCGGTCGGCGAGGCGCTGCTTGTCGCCGAGGCGGTCGCGATTGGCGAACTGGTTCGCCGAATCCGCGAGCTTGCCGAAGGTGGTGAGGAAGCGGGTGAGGTCGGCGTCGTCGGATGTGGTCACAGGGTGATCCAACACGAGAGGTCCGTCATCGGTCGACCTGCACCACCGCGAGCGCCTGCTCGCGCACCAGGTCGCGCATCGCACGGCCACCCTCCACGTGGAACCGGATGCCGCCGCCCGGTTGCCCGAACCACGGCGGCACGATCTCGGCCTGCACCTCGACAGCGCGCAGCGCGACGAACGAGACGATCTGCGCGCCTGGGGCGTTCGCGCCCGGCGGCAGCGAGCGCTGCTCCCACGGCGTGCCCCAGCCGAAGAAGTAGAGACCGTCGACGCCGCCGAACCGGTCGTACGGGACCCCCACGGCCAGGTTCGTGATCAGGCCCCCGAGGCCGACGTTGAGCAGTCGGCCGTGCAGGTCCTGGTACGCGCGTTGTGCACCCTGGGCGCGAGCGGCGAGCTCGGCCTGCGGCACGCGGATCGGCTGTGGCATCGGCGCCATCAGGTACTGCCACAGGCCCAGGCATGCCTCCCGTTCGCTGCGGTACTCCCCGAGCAGGTGGTGCTGCCCGTAGTCGGTCACGCGCAGTGCGAAGTGCGCGGGGGAGTACCGCACCACTTCGAGGTGCCCCTCGAAAGCGTGAGCCGGGTTGTCGCCGGGGAGAACGACGGCGGCCCTCGCCACCCCGGCCCCGTCCAGTGCCGTACGGAGCTCGGCGGCTGCCTCGCCCTCGACGGCGTCCGGGGCCAGCCAGGTGGGGATGTGCGCCCGATCTCGGGGGTGCCGTCGCAGGTCGACGAGCCAGCGGTGCTCGTCGGGTACGCGTGGCTCCTGCGGCTCGTCGAGCATCGAGGTGGTGGGGGAGTTCCAGGCGGGCCGCTGGTGGTAGTTGGGCTGGAACGAGGTGTCCTCGTCGGCTGCCACGCGCACGCGCGCGGAGAGCCATGCGCCGATCCCGGGCGCGGTCATCTGGGTGCGGAGGGCGGCGAACGCGGCCACGGCGGCATCGGGCAGGCCGATGCGTTGCGGACCGGTATCCGTGATCAGGTACGCGCGGCCGCTGTGCTGCGTCCCGGCCTGCGACCACTCCGCCTCGACGGGTGCTCCCTGGCCGACCTCGAGCAGCGCCTGCCGGAGGGCAGCGAGCAGCTCCCCGTCCGGCTCCGGCCCGCCCACCTGCATGGCACGCAGGCTATCCGCTGAGGGCGAGGGTGACCCGTTGTGGGCGTGGGTGCACGGCTCGCCGTCGGCGCCCACTCTCGCACTCGGCGGCACGTGGCCGGTCACAGCGGCAGGCTGGTGCGCGCAGGGCTGCCGGTGCTGGAAGGATGCGGGGTATGGCTGCTGCTGAGCTCCCCGGATGGACCCACGTCTACTCCGGCAAGGTGCGTGACTTGTACGAGCCGGAGAGCGGCGGCGAGCAGGTGCTCGTGGTCGCGAGCGACCGGATCAGCGCCTACGACCACGTGATCAGCACGCCGATCCCGGACAAGGGCGCGGTGCTCACCGCGCTGAGCCTGTGGTGGTTCGAGACCCTCGATGTGACCCACCACGTGATCTCGACCGAGGTGCCCGCCGCCGTGGCCGGCCGGGCGATGATCTGCCGGCGCCTGGACATGTACCCGATCGAGTGCGTGGCGCGCGGCTACCTGACCGGCTCCGGCCTGGTCGAGTACAACGAGAACGGTGCGGTGTGCGGCGTGCCACTGCCCGAGGGGCTCGTGGACGGGTCGAAGCTGCCGCGGCCGATCTTCACCCCCGCCCGCAAGGCGGACCTCGGCGAGCACGACGAGAACGTCACCTTCGAGAAGGCAGCGGCCGATGTCGGTGAGGACACTGCCACGCGACTGCGTGACCTCACGCTCGAGCTGTACACGCGCGCTGCCGAGATCGCCTCCGAACGCGGCGTGATCCTCGCCGACACCAAGTTCGAGTTCGGTCGCGTTCCCGGCACCGACGAGATCGTGCTCGGCGACGAGGTGCTGACACCGGACTCCTCCCGGTACTGGCCGGCCGAGTCCTGGGAGCCGGGGCACGCCCAGCCGAGTTTCGACAAGCAGTACGTGCGGGACTGGCTGACCTCTCCGGCGTCGGGTTGGGACCGCAGCAGCGACACGCCGCCACCCCCGCTGCCCGAGGACGTGGTCGAGCGCACCCGCGCCCGCTACGTCGAGGCCTACGAGCGCATCACCGGCCGCCGGTTCGGCTGAGGAGCCACCGATGGCGGGCGCGGAGCAGGGCGGCCGAAGCCGGAACGTGACGATGCACGATGTCGCACGGACCGCCGGTGTCTCCACCATGACCGTCTCCAACGTCATCAACGGCCGGTCGGCACGGGTCAGCGACGCCACCCGCGATCGCGTGCTGGGCGTGATCGCCGACCTCGGCTACCGCGTCAACACGACGGCCCGCTCGCTGCGCCGTGGCCGCACCGGGGTGATCGGGCTCGCGGTGCCGGACCTCGCCGCGGAGTACTACGGGCAGCTCGCGGACCGGCTCGCGCGCCGGCTGCGCTCGCACGGGTTGCGACTTGCTGTCGAGGGCACCCATGGCCACCTGGACGCCGAGCTCGACACCCTGGCCACCGCCCACATGGACACCTATGACGCCGTGGTGCTCTCGGTCGCGGCCGGTGACGTGGACGACCTCGACCGTCTGCAGCCGGACAAGCCGGTGGTGCTCGTTGGCGAGCGGGCGTTCGCGAGCCGCTACCCCCACGTGCACATGGACAACGTGGGCGGCGCCCGGCTGGCCACGGCGCACCTGCTGGCAGGCGGCTCGCGGCGGATCGTGGCCCTCGGCGGGCGTGACGGCGATCAGGAGTCGGTGGGTGAGCTGCGCGTGAAGGGGTATCGCGAGGCGCACGAGGCCCACGGCGTCAGCGTGGATCCCGAGCTCGTGGTGCATTGCTACCTCGACGCCGCGAGCGCGCACGAGGCCGTGACCCGGCTGATTCGCGGCGGTGTCGAGATCGACGGTGTGTTCGCGCTGGCCGACTCGGCTGCGGTCGGGGCGTTGCGCGCCGTCGCGGATGCGGGGCTCGCGGTTCCCGAGGATGTCGCCGTGGTGGGCTTCGACAACCTGCCGAGCGGGCGGTTCACGGTGCCTTCGATGTCCACGATCGAACCCGGGAACGACGAGATGGCCGACGCCGTCTGCGCGATGCTGCTCGCTCAGCTCGCGGGGGACGAGGTCGGCGGCCCACGTCTCGTCATGCCCGAGCCCTCCCTCGTGCTCCGCGAGAGCACGAGGCCGCTGGGTCACGCGGTGGACTGAGATGCTTGACGTGCTCGCGCGCCGATAGGCTGCGGGCTGGTCGGAGAACGCGAGTCGAGGAGTGCGTCCGTGGCACGAGTGATCGTCGAGGTCATGCCCAAGCCGGAGATCCTGGATCCCCAGGGCAAAGCGGTGGCGGGTGCGCTGCCGCGCCTGGGATTCACGGCGTTCACCTCGGTGCGGCAGGGGCGCCGCTTCGAGCTGGAGGTCGAGGGCGAGGTCACCGAGGAGATCCTCGAGCAGGCCCGCACAGCCGCCGCCGAGGTACTGAGCAACCCGGTCATCGAAGAGGTCGTCTCGGTGCACGTGCTGGAGGAGTCGGCGTGATCACGCCACAGAGTTCTTCTCCTCCGCTGCGCTCCTCCGAACAACTCTGCGGGGACCCCGAATGACCGCCCGGGTCGGGGTGGTCACCTTCCCCGGGTCGCTCGACGACCGGGACGCCGCGCGCGCCGTCCGGCTCGCAGGCGCGGAACCGGTGCGGCTGTGGCACGCCGACGAGGACCTCGCCGGTGTCGACGCCGTGGTGCTTCCCGGCGGGTTCTCCTACGGCGACTACCTGCGTGCCGGGGCGATCTCCCGCTTCGCACCGGTGATGAGCACGGTCGTGGACGCCGCGAACGGCGGGCTGCCGGTGCTCGGCATCTGCAACGGCTTCCAGATCCTCTGTGAGTCGCACCTGCTGGCCGGAGCGATGATCAAGAACGACCACCTTCACTTCGTGTGCACGGACCAGAAGTTGCGGGTCGAGAACGCCGACACCGCCTGGACCCACCAGTTCGGTGCCGGCGAGGACATCGTCATCCCGCTGAAGAACCAGGACGGCCAGTTCATCGCCGACGAGCGCACCCTCGACGAGCTCGAGGGCGAGGGGCGGGTCGTGTTCCGGTACTCAGGCGGCAACCCCAACGGGTCGCGCCGCGACATCGCAGGCATCACCAACGCCCGCGGCAACGTGGTGGGGCTGATGCCGCACCCCGAGCACGCGATCGAGTCGGGGTTCGGTCCGAGCCTCGACGGGCTGCGATTCTTCACCTCCGCCATCACCGCCACCCTCGCCACCGCGTGAGTCAGGACTCTGCCAGCACGCCGCCCGATCAGGTCCAGATGTGGACCGACGGCGCCTGCAAGGGCAACCCCGGCGTCGGGGGGTGGGGAGTGCTCATGCGCTCCGGCGAGCACACCCAGGAGCTGTTCGGCGGCGAGGCGGCCACCACGAACAACCGCATGGAGCTGACCGCCGTCATCGAGGGTCTCCGTGCGCTGAAGCGGCCCTGCCCGGTGCAGCTGCACGTCGACTCCTCGTACGTGATGAACGGCATGCAGAAGTGGATCCACGGCTGGAAGCGCAACGGCTGGCGCACCGCCGACAAGAAACCGGTCAAGAACGCCGACCTGTGGCGCGAGCTCGAGGCACAGGTGGAGCGCCACGACGTCACGTGGATCTGGGTGAAGGGCCACGCCGGCGACCCCGGCAACGAACGCGCCGACGAGCTCGCGAATCTGGGCGTGGACAGCGTCCGCTAAACCACCCCACCCTGTCCTACCCCTGCCGAACAGGGACCGCGCTTTCGCCGAGCTTGGGTGACAGTCTCTGCGCGTTCGGCGCCACTGCGACGAGTTGACGTGATGGCGATCCGTTGGTTAAGTTGCCCCATGTCTAACCGTTTTCCTACGGAGCGTAGGGCGACGATTCGGGACGTTGCAGCCAAAGCCGGCGTATCGATCGCAACCGTCTCGAAGTACTTCAACAAGGGCGACTACTACATTGCGGATGCGACGAAGCAGCGGATCGCGGAGGCGATCCTGCAGCTCGACTACGAGCCGAGCGCGACAGCTCGTGGGCTCGTCAGTCGCCGCAGCCGTGCCATCGGCGTCGTCATCGCCAGCTTCGACAACCCGTTCTACGCGCAGCTCATCGCTGGGGTGGACGACGTGATCGGCGCGACCGACTTCACGATGGTCGTCGCCAGCACGGCGGATGATCCGAAGGCGCAGGCCGAGGTGGTCCAATCGATGCGCCAGCGCCAGGTCGAAGGCATGCTTCTGGCCTCCCTCACGAGCGAGAGCCCCGAGGTCGCCAAGGCGTTGCGCTCGGGCATCGACGTCGTGCTCGCGAGCCGCGTCTCGGCCGATCTCAACGTCGACGCCTTCGTGGGCGACAACGTCGGTGGCGCGATGGAGGTCGTCCGGCACCTGGCCGGTCACGGCCATCGGCGGATCGCGCACGTGGCGGGACCGCAGAACGTCACGAGCTTCTCGATGCGTGCCGAGGGCTTTCGCCGCGGCTGCGACGAGGCAGGCCTCGACGCCACGACGGCGACCATCTCCCTCGTCTCCGAGGCCAGCGTGGACGCGGGCGAGGCCGCGGCGGGCGCTCTGCTCGACTCCGCGGAGCCGCCCACGGCGATCTTCGCCGCCAACGACCGCGTGGCGCTCGGGGTGCTGCGCGCCGCCGAGCGTCGAGGGCTCGGCGTGCCCGGCGACCTGGCGGTGGTGGGGTTCGACAACATCTGGGTGGCGGACATGCCCGGCGTGCACCTGTCCAGCGTCGACGCCGACACGCGGGACACCGGGCGCCAAGCGGCCCGGCGACTGCTGGAGCGCATCGAGCGGCGATGGGCCGATGGCGGCGCTGATGTGCTCGAGGCGGAGCAACACACCCTGCCGGCGCGCTTCATCGCGCGCCACACCTGCGGCTGCTGAGATCGTGAGGCGCAGATGCAGGAGCGGCGTTCTGCCGCAGTCGGAAAACGTTTAGGTATCGGACGGGGACTGGAAGGAGTAGCACGGTGACGAATCTGATCCGATCGTTCGCAGACGGCGAGGTCGGGCACGTCGTGCTCGATCGACCACAGAAGCGCAATGCGATGACCACGGAGATGCTTCTCGAGGTGCGTGACCGCGCGCACGAACTCGCACAGCAGGTGCGTGTGATCTGCGTGCGAGGGTCGCAAGGTGTCTTCAGCGCCGGCGCCGACATCGCCGAGTGGTTCGACGTCAGCGCCGACACGGCCGAGAGCCGGTCCGCCCGCGGGCGGACCGCGCTGACCGAGCTGAGCGCGCTGCCGGTCCCGACGATCGCCGTCGTCGAGGGTCTGGCGCTGGGCGGCGGCCTCGAGCTCGCGCTCGCGTGCGATCTGCGGATCGCGGCGGTCGACGCGAAGCTCGGTCTGCCCGAGCTGACGCTCGGCAACCTCCCCGGCTGGGGCGGGATGGCGCGACTGCGCGACGTGACGAGTCTCGCCGTCGTGCGACGCATGGTGCTGACAGCGGAGATCGTCGACGGCGATGAGGCCGCGCGCCGCGGCATCGTCCACGAGGCGCACCCGCCGGCCGAGGTCGACGCGGCCGTCGAACGTGGGGTCGCGGCTGTGCTGACCACGGACGCCGCGAGCGCGCGGCACGCAAAGATGGTGATGGTCGGGCTCGTCTCCGACAGCCCGACCGAGCCGGCGATCGCCGGGCTCAGCGCCGTGTCGCAGGCCTCGCACGCACGCAAGCAGGCGTTCCTCGACGGGCGCCGCGCCAAGGCGGCGACGAGGTGAGCGCGATGACCGGCCTCGATGGCGCCGTCGTGATGGTGACCGGTGCGCTCGGTGGGCTGGGTTCGGCGATCGTGGACGGTTTCGCCGACGCGGGGGCCACCGTTGTGGTGCACCACGTCCGGCAGGGTGCCGACGCCGCCGAGCGGGTCGCGGCGCTGCAACGCGCGGGAGTGACCGCGGTCGCCGCAGAATTCGACCTCACCGACGAGCGCGAGACCGAGCGCGCATTCGAGGATGTCATGAAGCAGACCGGCCGCCTGGACGTGCTGGTGAACAATGCCGGCTACCTCTCGAGCTCGCCGTTCGCCGAGACCTCGCTCCCCGAGTGGCAGCGCACGATCGACATCGACCTCACCGGAACGTTCATCGCCTCCCGCGCGGCGGTGCGCGTGATGCAGCGGCAGGGCTCAGGTGCGATTGTCAACGTGGCCAGCCAACTCGCGTACCGCGGCGCGCGCGACCACGCTGCCTATAGCGCGGCGAAGGGTGGAGTCGTCGGCCTGACGCACGCGATGGCTCGTGAGCTCGGCCCCGAGATCCGGGTGAACGCCGTCGCCCCTGGCCCGATCGAGACTGCCTTGATCGCCGATATCGCCACCGACGAATACCGCGAAGTTCGTAGCCGCGACCTGGTGGCGCAGCGCTTCGGGACGGCCAACGAGGTCGCGCCCGCCGTGGTGTTCCTGGCGTCCACGGGGGCCTCGTACATCCATGGCCAGGTCGTCCACGTCAACGGCGGCGGGGTGATGTCATGATCGCCGTCACGACGCCGGCCACCTCGGCCGCTCAGCCCCGCTCGGCTGCGTCTGTCGTGCTGTCGGCGGACGAGGCGGTCGCCCTGATCCAGGACGGACAGACACTCGCGATCGGTGGCTCCGGCGGCGGCCTGCTCGAGCCGGGGGCGCTGCTGGAGGCGCTCGGGCGCGCGTACCAGGAGAACGGACATCCACGTGACCTGACGCTCCTGCACGCGACAGGCATCGGTGACCGGCAGGGCTCAGGGCTCGGTCACCTCGCGCATCGCGGGCTCGCGCGCCGCGTCGTGGCCGGCAACTGGGGCAATGCCCCCGGGATGGGTGAGCTCGCGCTCGCGAACGAGCTCGAGGCGTACAACTTTCCGCAGGGCGTGATGAGCCAGATGTTCCGCGAGGTCGCCGCGGGGCGTCCGGGTGTGATCACCCACGTGGGCATCGGCACCTTCTGCGACCCGCGCCTGGAGGGCGGCAAGCTCAACGACGCCGCCGTCGAGGATCTGGTCAGCGTGATCGAGATCGACGGCAGGGAGTGGCTGCACTACCGCCCGATCCCGCCGGACGTGTCGTTCATCCGTGGCACGGCGGCCGACGAGGACGGCAACATCTCGTTCGAGCACGAGGCCGCCAAGCTCGAGATGCTCGCGATGGCGCAGGCGACCCGCAACAACGGCGGGATCGTCATCGCCCAGGTGAAGCGCCAGGTCGCACGCGGCGCCATCGACGCCAAGCATGTGCTTGTGCCGGGCATCTGCGTCGACGTGGTCGTCGTCGTGCCCGAGCAGCGCCAGCTGGACTCGGTCGAGTACGACCCCGCCCTGAGCGGTGAGACGCGTGTGCTGCCCTCGGCAATCCCGCCGATGCCGTTCGATCAGCGCAAGGTCGTCGCCCGCCGGGCGCTCCGCGAGGTCGCCACGGGTGACGTCGTCAACCTCGGGGTGGGCATCGCTGACGGTGTGGCCTCCGTCGCCGCCGAGCAGGGCTGGATCCAGCGGTTCACCTGCACGATCGAGCAGGGCATCATCGGCGGCATCCCTGCGCGAGGGATCGACTTCGGTGTCGCGACGAACCCGCAGGCGATGGTCGACCAGCCGTCGCAGTTCGACTTCTACGACGGCGGCGGCATCGACATAGCGTTCCTCGGGTTCGCGCAGGTCGACCGCCACGGCAACGTCAACGTCTCGAAGTTCAGTGGCCGGGTCGTCGGCACCGGCGGGTTCGTCAACATCTCGCAGAACGCCGGCACAGTCGTGTTCTGCGGGACCTTCACCGCAGGCGGCCTCGCGGCTCGCCCGGTCGACGGACGGCTCGACATCGAGCAGGAGGGACGGTTCCGCAAGTTCGTCCGCGACGTCGAGCAGGTGACCTACTCGGGCATCGAGGGCGCGCGTCGCGGGCAGCGCGTCCTGTACGTCACCGAACGTGCCGTGTTCACACTGCGCCCCACCGGCCTCGTCCTCATCGAGGTCGCGCCCGGTATCGACCTCCAGCGAGACGTCCTGGACCAGCTCGACTGGGACGTCCAGGTCGATCC
>NZ_JBMDXJ010000380.1:0-3541 GCF_048594945.1 Pseudactinotalea sp.
TGTCGGCGGCTGCGGCTACTGTGTGGCGGGTGCCCGGGCTCTTCATCTCCTTCGAAGGCGGCGACGGCGCGGGCAAGTCCACGCAGCTTGCCCGCCTCGCCGCGTGGTTGCGTGAGCAGGGGCGTGAGGTGGTCGCCACCCGGGAGCCTGGCGGGACCGTGCTGGGGAACCAGCTGCGCGATCTCGTGCTGCACGGCGAGGACGTCGACGAGCGCACCGAGGCGCTCCTGTACGCCACCGACCGCGCCCACCACGTGGCCACCGTGGTGCGGCCCGCACTCGCGCGCGGAGCAGTCGTGCTGACCGACCGCTACCTCGACTCCTCGGTCGCGTACCAGGGTGGCGGGCGAGGTCTGACAGCGGAACGGGTCGAGGAGCTCAACCTGTGGGCGGTCGACGGACTGCTGCCCGCGCTCACCGTGCTGCTCGACCTCGATCCGGCGCACCTGCCCGCACGCCTCACCGGCGCACCGGACCGGCTGGAGCGCGCGGGCGCCGAGTTCCATGCCCGTACCCGGGAGGCGTTCCTCGAGCGAGCGGCCGCCCACCCGGATCGGATCGTGGTGCTCGATGCAGCGGCACCCGTCGACGAGCTCGCCGCGACCGTCCGGGACCACGTCGCCCGACTCCTCACCGGCCCAGGGCGAGAGGACGGGAGATGAGTGCACCAGCGAGTGAGGACCGGAGCGAAGTGAGGACCGGAGCGAGCGTCGGTGCGCGACCAGCCGGCACTAGCCTGTGGGACGCCGTCGTCGGACAGGACGATGTGGTGGCGACTCTCACCTCGGCGGCCGCACGTCCGGAGACGATGACGCACGCGTGGCTGATCACCGGGCCGCCCGGGTCGGGTCGTTCGGTCGCGGCGCGCGCGTTCGCTGCGGCGCTGCAGGCGCCCGATGACCCGGAGGGCACCTCCCACGAGGCGCGCACGGCGTTCAACGGCACGCATGCCGACGTCACCGTGCACGTGACCGAACGTCTGATCATCACGATCGACGAGGCGCGCACGCTCGTGGACACCGCCTACCGCGCGCCTGCGCAGGGGCGCTGGCGGGTCATCATCATCGAGGATGCCGACCGCATCGCCGAACGCACCTCCAACGTGCTGCTCAAGGCGATCGAGGAGCCGCCGCCGCGCACCGTGTGGCTGCTGTGCGCGCCGAGCCCGATGGACATGCTGCCGACCATCCGATCGCGGTGCCGGCAGATCAACCTCCGCGTGCCCGACCCTCAGGCGGTCGCCGACCTGCTGGTGCAGCGCGACGGCGTGGAGCCGGCCCTGGCGCTGGAGTGTGCGCGCGCGGCGCAGAGCCATATCGGCGTCGCCAGCAGGCTGGCGCGGAACCCGGAGGCGCGCGCCTACCGGGAGCGCGTGCTGCGGATCCCGTCGCGGATCCGGGGCGTCGGCGACGCGGTGCTGGCCGCCGGCGAGCTCGTCGACGAGGCCACCGAGCAGAGCAAGCTCGCCACCACCGAGCGCGACGCCGAGGAGCGGGTGGAGCTGATGCGCAACCTCGGCGTGACCGAGGGGGAGAAGCTGCCGCCGTCGCTGCGTTCGCAGCTCCGCCAGCTCGAGGACGACCAGAAGCGCCGCGCCCGTCGTGCCCTGCTCGACACGATCGATCGCGCGCTGGTCGACCTGCTGTCGTACTACCGCGACGTGCTCGTGACGCAGCTGGGCAGCGACGTGCACCTCGTCAACACCGCCGCGGAGCTCAGCATCCGCGAGCTCGCCGGCGACTCCACCTCCGAGCAGTCGCTTCGACGCATGCAGGCGATCGGCCGCACCCGCGCCCGGTTCGACGAGTTCGGCACGATCGCGCCGCTGCTCGCGATCGAGTCGCTGTTCATCGCCCTCCGGCCACAAGGCTGAGGTGACCGGGCAGACCTGCCCGGGCTACGCCGTCGGGCATCGAGCCCAGACATCCATAGACTGACCGGGTGCGAGTGAGGACAGGGGCCGGCATTGCCGTGCTCGCGACGGCGGTGGCACTGGTGGCCGGGTGCGCGGCACCCGCGCCCATGATCCAGCCCGGGGGTGTGAGCCTCGACGGCAGCGTGCCGCCCGAGCTGGAGGAGTTCTACGCCCAGGACGTGGCGTGGGAGGGATGCGGATCGGGCTTCGACTGCGCGAGCGTCGAGGTGCCGATGAACTACGCGGACCCCACCGGCGAGACCATCGAGATCGCGCTCAAGCGTTTCAACCACACCGGCGACGGGCCGGCGCTCGGGACGTTGTTCATCAACCCGGGCGGCCCTGGTGGCTCGGGTGTGGAGCTCGTGGAGGGCGCGTCGGGCATCTTCTCGCGGCCGGTGCGTGAGGGCTATGACATCGTCGGGTTCGATCCTCGCGGTGTGGGCGACTCGCACGGGGTGCGCTGCTACACCACCGAGCAGCTCAACGAGTGGTACGAGAAGCTCTACGACCTCGAGACCGACGCGGGATGGGACGACTACGTCGCCGACGCCACCGCCTACGGCGAGGCGTGCCTGGAGAACACCGGGCCGCTGATGGAGTTCCTTGACACGGTCAGCGCCGCGAAGGACCTCGACATCCTGCGCGGCACCGTGGGCGAGGAGACGCTCACCTACTTCGGGTTCTCCTACGGCACCTTCCTGGGTGCCACCTACGCCGAGCTGTTCCCGGCCCGGGTGGGCCGACTCGTGCTCGACGGTGCGGTGGACCCCTCGCTCAGCTACGCCGAGCTCACGGCGGGCCAGAACGTCGGGTTCGAGCGGGCGTACCGGTCCTACCTTGAGGACTGCCTGGCCGGCGCGGACTGCCCGTTCAGCGGCACGGTCGACCAGGCCTGGGACCGCAGCGTGGAGCTCCTCGCTGACCTTGCGGCGAACTCGATCGACAGCGGCGACCCCGACCGGCCAGTCAACGACAGCGAGGTGATCAGCGCGATCATCATGTCGATGTACAACCCGGGCTGGTGGCCCACGCTGAGCGAGGCGCTCGGGCTGGTCATGGAGGGTGACGGCAGCCAGGCGCTGCTGATGTCCGACATCTCCTCCGACCTCGATGACAACGGCAACTACCCCGAGGACCAGGGTGCGTTCCGGCTGATCGACTGCCTCGACTACCCGGTGACGACCGATCGCGCCGAGATCACCGCCAACGCCGATGCGCTCATCGAGGCGAACGATCTGTTCGGGCAGTACTTCGGCTACGGCGAGGTGGGCTGCTTCACGCTCCCGTTCACCTCCGGCGCCGTGCGCGATGAGATCACCGCCCCCGGCACCCCGCCGATCCTGGTGATCGGCACCACCCGCGACCCCGCCACCCCGTACGAATGGGCGGAGTCGCTGGCCGACCAGCTCGAGCAGGGCATCTTCCTCGGCTACGACGGCGACGGCCACACCGCCTACGGCGCGGGTTCGTGCATCGACACCGCCGTGGACGAGTTCCTCCTCGACGGCACCGTCCCGCAGGACGGCCTCACCTGCTGATTCGACCACCCCGCTCCGCCCGGGTACAGTAGGCGGTCGCCGGGTCCTGCCCGGCAGCGCCGCCTTAGCTCAGTCGGCAGAGCGA
>NZ_JBMDXJ010000381.1:0-20957 GCF_048594945.1 Pseudactinotalea sp.
AAAGCTGGTCGCGGCGCTCTGCCGCGACCCGCACGTAGACCCCACGAGGGCGCCACCCCGGGGGGGGTGACGCCGTCGCTCGTTCCCAGGTCGCCCTCTCGTGCACGCGGACTCCAGCGGTGAGGCTGGTCCCACCGCTCGCGCCCACCGGTGAGTGTGGTCCCACCCGCGCGCACCTCGTGGGACTACGCTCACCGCCCCCGCACGAGGGTGGGACCACACTCACCGGGCCCGGGCGTGGGATCGGTCAGCTCGACGGCGGTGTGTCGCCCTCGGTGCTCTGCTCGCCCTGGCTGTTCTGACCGAAGATCCCTCGGAGTGCGACGGCGAAGGCAAGACCGACGCCCATGCCGATCCCCACGCCCAGGCCGATGTTGCCTATCGCCGCACCCATGGCGACCCCGATCGCGATGCCGATCGCGATCCCGACCCCGAACATCGCATTGCCGCGTGTCTCGTGGTCCTCACCCTGGGGCTCAGTGCCGGGAGTCTCGTCCTCGCTCATGGCCTCATCGTCCCAACCGCCGCTGGCAGGGCGCACTCCGCCGACCGACTGACCTGCCGTCGCAGCTCCCCCGCAGTGCGGAGGCTGTCAGCGACGCTCGCGCGCCCCGGCCACGCGCAGGACCGCACGTTCCACGGCGAACTGGGGCTCGCGGCTCTCGCCCTTGACCTCGGCATCGGCATCGGCCACGGCCACGATCGCGGTGGCGAGCCCTTCCGGGGTCCATCCGGACAGCTCTCGGCGAGCACGATCGATCTGCCACGGTGCAAGGCCGAGCTCGCCGACGCTCGCGCCACCTCGACCGCGGGTGGCCGCGACCTTGGCGAGCGTGCGCAGCTTCATCGCGAGTGCGGCGACCAGCGGCACCGGATCGGAGCCGGTGGCAAGGGCGTGGCGCAGCAGCGTGACGGCAGCCGCACCATCGCCGGCGATCGCCGTGTCCGCCACCTTGAACCCGGTCGCCTCGACGCGGCCACCGTGGTAGCGCTGCACCACGTCGGGAGTGATCGCGCCGGTGGTGTCATCGATCAGCTGCTGCACTCCGGCGGCGAGCTCGCGCAGGTCGGACCCGAGCGCCTCGACCAGAGCACGCACGGCATCAGCGCTCGCGCGGCGCCTAGCGGCGCGAAACCGGGCGCTCACGAAGTCGGCCTTCTCGGTGTCCCGCTTCAGCGGGTCGCATTGCACCACGGGCAGCCCCGCGGCAGCGATCGCGTCGAGCAGCTTCTTGCCGAGAACACCCTTGGTGTGACGGAGCACCATCGTGACGTCGCCGGCCTCGGCGGTGCCTGTGCCGAGGCCCTCGAGGTACGCGAGGGCATCGGTGATGAACACGTCCGACGCCGCGTCCACAGCGTCGACCACGATGTGGCGCCGCTCCTCGAACAACGACGGGCTCGTGATCACGTCCAGCTGGTGCGGCTGGTAGCCGGCAGCCTCGAGCCTTGTGACCTCGACCTCCGGGTCACGTTGCTTCGCCAGTGCGAGCAGGTGGTCGGTGACCGCATCCACGAAGTAGCCCTCGGATCCCTTGACCAGCACGATCGGGGCGAGCGGGATCGCGTCGAGATCGAGCGGGCTGATCCCGGCAGGTCTACGGCGTGAGGGTGGCACGGGGTCAGCCTGCCACGTCACCCCGACACGCCCACGCCACCATCCGCGGAAACTCCGCCTGCCAGAACGGGTCGCCGTGATCGCCGGCCCGCTCGAGCATCACGACGTCGGCGCCGGCATCGCTCAGTGCGGTCGCCCATCGCGTGGCGTTCCCGGCGAACCACGGCTCTCGCGTGCCGGCCACCAGGTAGGTCCGTGGCAGTGGTCCCGGCAGCGTCGGAGGCGGCTGATACCCGCCACCCGGCGACGCGGCGAGAATGGCGCCGTACACGTCGGGGTGCCGGATCCCGAGGGCAAGCGCGAGCTCGGCGCCGGCCGAGACGCCGTAGACCGCGGTGCGGTCCGCGGGCGCCACGATGCCGAGCTCGTCACGCGCCCAGTCGCGCACGTCCTGCACGAAGAACCTCTCGTGGGCCTCGAACCGCTCGGGGTCGAACCGGGGTGAGTACTCGGAGATGCGTGCCATCTCGTCGATGTCGTCGGTCGCGTGAACGCCGACGATCGCGGTCGCCGGCACGCCAGCCGCGGCCTCGAGGTAGCCACCCCACTGGGAGATCAGCTGCCCGTCGGCGGCGTACACCACCGCCTCGGCTGGCTCCGGTGGCAGGTAGGCGGCGACGGTCCGGCCGCCGTCGTAGGGCAGCGTCACCGAGACGACCTCGCCCGCAATCGGGTGGACGCGTGGCGGATCCTGCACGGGCGGTTCGTCGACGTGACTCTGAGCGTCGTCTCGTTCGTTCATGTCCCTCGCCTCCGGTGCACGCCACTGTGCCATCCGACGCCGGCGCGTGCCTGGCTATCGCCGACGACGCCGACCGGTGCGCAGCAGCTGCCGTGCGGCCACGGCACCCCCGAGGCCGAGTACGGCCACCCACCACGGCACCGTGGCGAACGGCAGGGCCGCGCACCACGTCGCCACGGAGGCGACCCAGGCCGTGGCGATCCCCGCCCACGAGGCGAGCAGCTGCGCGAACACCGGCGACGCGGGCGCGACCAGCGTCGCCGTCAGCCCCAGCACCGTGGCCGGTGGAACGGCAGGGGCGGCGAGCACGTTGGCCAGCACACCGTGCATCGGCATCGCCGGCTGCAGCAGCGCGAGCGCGGGAGTGCAAGCGAGCTGAGCCGCGAGCGGCACGGCAAGAGCCAGGGCCGCTGCTCGCGGCAGAAACCGTGTGAGCCGGTCGGCCAACGGTCCGGAGGCGAGCAGCAGCCCAGCGGTGGCCAGGACCGACAGCACGAATCCGAACGAGCCCGCGAGCCAGGGATCGATCGCGAGCAGCACCACCACGCTCGCCCACAGCGCCGGCAGTGCGGCGCGCGGCCGTCCGAGCAGCAGCCCCAGCAGCAGCACGCCACCCATCGCAGCCGACCGCAGCACGCTGGCGGTGGGGTGCACGAGCACCACCAGGGCGGCCAGCACGAGACCGCCGAGCACGGCCTGCCAGGCGCGCGGGAGTCGCCGCAGCGCCACCAGCACCAGCCCGACGACCATCGCGACGTGGGCGCCCGAGACCGCCGTCACGTGCGTGAGACTGACCGTGCGCAGGTCGTCGGCCAGTGCGACCGGGAGCGCGCGATCGTCGCCGAGCGCGATCCCCGGGACCAGACCGCGCGCCTGGGCGTCGAGCCCCGCGCTCGCGGCGACCAGGCCCGAGCGGAGGTCGGCCACGAGTGCCGAGACGGGCGGCGCGCGTGCCACCATGTCGGCCGGTCCGGAAACGACGAGCAGCGCCGCGGCGGCATCGCCTGCGTCGGTGGCCACCACTCGCGCGTCGGCACGCACACGAGAGCCCACGACCGCGCTCATCCAGGTCGCGTCGGCGAGCACCGTGACCGCGACTGCCGGCAGCTGCTCCTGCGGCTCCCCTGCCGCACCGACCGCGACCCACGCCGCCCTCACCAGCACCCGATCGCCCGAGAGCAGCCGCGGCTCGGAATCGATCCTCAGCACCACCGTCGCCGCACCGCCCAGGTGCGGCTGCACCACCGCCTGGCGTACCTCGGCCCTGCCCCAGGACCAGCCCAGCAACAGCGAGACGGTCGCGCCGGTGAGGAGCACCGTGGCCGCGGCCCGACCGTGCGTCCGCCGCCGGTGCCGCCCGCCCGGAGGCCGCCACAGCCGCGCCGCGGCAGCAGCGGTCAGCGTCAGGCACGCAATCAGCAGCACCAGGCCGAGCACAGCTCCGGAGCGGATGCCGACGAAGGCCCCGGCCCACCCCAGCAACGCAGCCGGCAGCAGTCGCAGGTCGCGTCGAACGGGTACCGCCACGTCACACCGTCACGAGATCGCGCAGCCGAGCCAACGTGGCTGGGCC
Source organism: Pseudactinotalea sp. (assembly GCF_048594945.1). Taxonomy (NCBI): domain Bacteria; kingdom Bacillati; phylum Actinomycetota; class Actinomycetes; order Micrococcales; family Cellulomonadaceae; genus Pseudactinotalea; species Pseudactinotalea sp. Next base: position 3,934 of record NZ_JBMDXJ010000381.1, read on the forward strand.
GATCCCGGAGACGTTCGTGAGCGCATCCACACTCGGGAACGGACCGTTCTCGGTACGCCAGGACAGGATCCGCTCGGCGAGCGCGGGCCCGATCCCCGGCAACGTCTCGAGCGCCGCAGCGTCGGCGGTGTTGAGGTCGACCAGGCCGGTCTCGGTACCCGGCGAATCGCCGCCGCCCGCCGCTGCGGGCGGGACCGCCTCGCCCTCGCGCGGCACGTAGACCTGCTGGCCGTCGGCGAGCGGAGCTGCCAGATTCAGCGCATCGAGGTCAGCCTCATCCGTGCCGCCCCCGGCGCGCTGGATCGCCTCGGCCACTCGGGACCCGGCCGACACCTCGACCAGGCCCGGTTCGACCACCGCGCCTGCCACGTGCACGACGATCGAGCCGTCGGTATGCGGCTCCTCGGCGACTGCGGAGCCCTCGGGCGCTGTGGTCGGGTCCGGTATCACCGGTGCCGACGGTTCAGCCGACGGCGCGTCGGGCGCCGCGGGGGCCGGCGGGATCCGGGCGAGCACGAGATAGGTGACCGCAGCGACGACCAGCACCACCAGCAGCGCGGCGATCCGCACCGCTGCCCCGCCGGGCGCGGCCCATCGGTGGGGTGCGCGCTCGGGCAGCTCGGGCTCGGGGGCACCGTCGTACGCCACCCGCAGGTACCGCCGCAGTCGGGCGCCAGCCTCATCACGCATGCCGGGAAACCTAGATCGGCCCTCCGGTGCCCCGCAGTGCCGGTCCGGGGGTGCTGTGGACAGCGGTGCATCGGGCCGCACCTGTGGACAGCGACGGCATGGGTGTGCGAACGGGGTCCTCCGCGTCGGTGCCGCCCCATACGCTGAGTGCCATGACGACAGAGGCAGAGCTCGCAGCCCTCCGTGCCACTGCGGCGCAGGCGGCCGCCGAGGCAGCCGAGGCCAAGGCCGCCGCCGCCGAGGCGGCCCTTCGCGCCGCCGAGGCAGCCGCAGGCAGCACAGCACCCGACCCCGCAGCGAAGCCCGAGGCTGAGGTGCCCTCCGAGACCGAGGAGGCTGCGCCGTCGGAGGCGGCCGAGGAGCCCGAGAACACGGGCGACCTGTCCGCGCAGGCCGCGACGATCAAGGCGGGGTACACGTTCAGTGGCGCCACGCTCCCATTGGGGGCGTTGGTGGAGAACGGGGACGCGGTCGCGGACGTGCAGGTGGCCCTGCCGCTCGCGATGATGAACCGGCACGGTCTGGTGGCCGGCGCGACCGGCACCGGCAAGACCCGCACGCTGCAGGCGATGGCCGAGGGACTGTCGAGCGCCGGCGTTCCGGTCTTCCTCGCCGACATCAAGGGTGATCTGTCGGGGCTGGTCGTCGAGGGCGAGGGCAACGAGAAGCTGCTTGCGCGCACCACCGGCTTGGGCCAGGACTGGTCGCCGGCCACGTTCCCGGTGGAGTTCTACACGCTCGGCGGCATGGGCCACGGGGTGCCGATCCGCACCACGATCACCGACTTCGGGCCGCTGCTGCTGGCGAAGGTGCTCGGGCTCAACGCCACCCAGGAGTCCTCGCTCGGCCTGATCTTCCACTGGGCCGACACGCAGGGACTCGCGCTGCTGGACCTCAAGGACCTGCAGTCGACGATCGCCTACCTCACCAGCGACGAAGGCAAGCACGAGCTCAAGGGCATCGGAGGCGTCTCGGGGGCGACCGCGGGCGTGATCCTGCGCGAGATCGTCGCGCTGCAGGCCCAGGGCGCGGACGTGTTCTTCGGCGAGCCGGCCTTCCGCACCAGCGACCTGATCCGGACCGCCGCCGACGGCCGCGGCGTGATCTCCGCGCTGGAGCTGCCGGACGTGCAGGACCGGCCGGCGCTGTTCTCGACCTTCCTCATGTGGCTGCTTGCCGACCTGTTCGGCGAGCTCCCGGAAGTGGGCGATGCCGACAAGCCGAAGCTGGTGTTCTTCTTCGACGAGGCGCACCTGCTGTTCAACGGCGCCTCCAAGGAGTTCCTCAGCCAGGTCACGCAGACCGTCCGCCTGATCCGGTCGAAGGGCGTGGGCATCTTCTTCGTGACGCAGACCCCGAAGGACGTGCCCGGCGATGTGCTGGCGCAGCTCGGCAATCGGGTGCAGCACGCGCTGCGGGCGTTCACGCCCGACGATGCCAAGGCGCTACGCGCCACGGCGCGGACCTACCCCACGTCGGAGTACGACCTCGAGAAGGTGCTCACCTCGATGGGCACGGGTGAGGCGGTCGTAACTGTGCTCACCGAGAAGGGCGCCCCCACCCCGGTGGCGTGGACCCGGCTCCGCGCACCGCAGGCGTCGATGGACCCGGCACCCGACGCCGCGATCACCGCCGTGGTCAACGCCTCGCCCGCGCTCGCGCAGTACGGCGAGGCGGTCGACAACGTGAGCGCCTACGAGATGCTCGTCAGCCGCATCGAGCAAGAGCGCACGGCCACGGCGGAAGCAGAGCGCGCCGAGGCCGCTGCCGAGCAGGCGGAGAGAGACCGGATCGCGGCCGAGAAGCAGGCCGCCAAGGAGGCCGACGCCGCGGCCAAGGCGCAGGCGAAGGAGGAGGCCGCCGCGGCCGCCCGCGCCGCGAAGGACGCGGAGCGCAACGCCAAGTCACGGCGCTCCGCGCTCGACTCGCTGCTGCGGTCCGCCGGCACCACGATCGGCCGCGAGATCACGCGCTCGATCTTCGGGACACGGAGGCGCTGAGGATGCACGCGAGCTGATTCGCCCAGGTGCGACGAATCCTTGACGGCTGTCTCGTATCCACTGTTGACAGGGGTGCCCGTCCGTGGCGGGCGCCGACCCGACGGAGGACTCTGATGAACCCCACCGAGCTGTACGAGACCACCGTGGCCGAGCGCCGCCGACTGACGGGCCTGCTCGAGGCGCTGACTCCCGAGCAATGGGCCACCGACTCTCTGTGCCGTGGTTGGCGCGTCAGGGAGGTGGTGGCCCACCTGAACACCTCCGAGACCCAGCACTGGGACGACTTCGAGGCTTCGGTCGGTGCCGCGCACGGAGACATCAATCTGGCCTGCGACCGCACGGCGCGCGCGGACACCTCCCGTTTCAACGATGCTGAGCTGCTCGACATCTACCAGAGGCGGATCCCCAGTCGCTGGACTCCCGGACCGAACGAACATCAGGCCGCGCTCGCCCACGAGGTGATCCACGGCCTGGACATCACGATCGCGCTCGGGCTTCCCGGTCCCGAGCCGCACGTCATGGCCGCCGCGATGTCCGGCGGCGACCCGGAGTCGATCGAGGTCTTCGGCGTGGATCTCGCGGGGAATCGGCTGGTCGCCCACCACACGGCACACGTGATCGGCGCCGAAGGCGACGCGCCCGACGTCACGGAGGTACGCATGACCGCCGTTGACCTGACGCTGACCGCCACCGGGCGCCTGCCGCTGCCGGGGGTGCCGTGAGCGACGCGGTGGACGACCAGGCGCTGGCGCTGCTGCGGCCCGCGCTCGTCAGGTACTGCTATCGCATGCTCGGCGATGGCGCCTCTGCCGAGGACGCCGCCCAGGAGGTGCTGCTATCCGCCTGGCGCGCGCGAGAGCGATTCGACCCCGAGCGGGGGAGCCTGCGCACGTGGGCGTTCACGATCGCTACCCGCCACTGCCTCGACCGGCTCAAGGCGGCGGCTCGGCGGGAACTACCGACCGACCTGGTCGATCGCAGTGAACCCGACGGTCCGTTCGACCGCCTGCTGCCCGCGGGCCGGTGGGTGACCCCCCTTCCTGATGTCGTGGACCCGGCGAGAGCGGTCGAGGAGCGCGAGAGCATCCGGATGGCGTTCGTGGCTACGCTGCAACGGCTGCCGGCGCGGCAGCGGGCCGTCCTGGTGCTGCGCGACGTCTACGCCCTGTCGACGGCCGAGACCGCGGATGTGCTCGGGACGAGCGAGTCCGCGGTCCATTCCTCGCTGCAGCGGGCACGTCGCACGGTCACCGCACCGCGTGATGCTCCGCCGCGGCCCGTGGACCCCAGGCTGCTGAGCGACTTCGTCACCGCCTTCGAACAGCACGACGTCGAGGCACTCGCCCGATTGCTGCACGCCGATGTGGTGAGCTCGATGCCACCGGTCGCGTTCTGGCTCTCCGGGATCGACGACGTGACGAACGTGTTCGCGAACGGCGATGGCTGTGTCGGTCACCGGTTGGTGCCCACCGGAGCCAACGGCTCGCCGGCGTTCGGGCAGTACGCGCCGGAGACCGCTCCGGATGGGGAGACGGTCTACCGGCCGTTCGCGCTCCTGACACTGGAGGTCGAGGGGTCGGCGATCACGCGAATGGTCACCTGCCTCGATCAGGCCGACGCGTTCGCCTCGTTCGGGCTGCCGGAACGGTTCGAACCGAGCACTCTGAGGACTCCGACCAGCAGCAGCACCTGAGCCGGTACGTAGGTCCCCATCACGAGCGTGGTCTGCAGCGGATCGGGAAGCTCGACCACGAACCGCCCGAGCGCGAGCGTGAGATCGGAGACCATGAACAGTGCACCGCCGATCAGGCCGGCTCTGCCGGCCCCACTGGCCAGGATCGCCACGAGGGTGAGAGCGCCGGCGTAGATCACCACCGGGCCGGCCAGCAGCGCACCGGCAGCGGGAGCGACGATCGCCGCGCCCGCCACCCCGACCACGACGTACGGGGCCATCGCAGGCCGTCCGAGCAGGCTCAGGCTCCGGGTCGGCCACAGCGCCACCAGGTAGCACAGGTGCGCCACCAGGAAGCAGCCGAGCAGCAGCAGGAAGTCGTGGCCGCCGAGCGTGTCGCCGGCCCAGGACAGCAGGATCCCGGCGAGCCACCAGCGTCCGCGCACGTCCTGGAGCCCGCGGGCCATGATCAGCGCCAGCACGAGCGGCGGCATCACGAACCACTGCGCGTAGCCTGCCCACGCCCACCCGAGCAGGGTCCCGCCGACCTGCAGCACACAGGCGACCAGACCCACCGCGATGAGCGCCGTCACCAGCGCTGATCGCTGACGGCCCGGCCCTGTCGTCGCCACCCGCGACACGGTAGCCCGCGCGCTGAGTGCGCACATCACCGGTCAGTGCGAACGGTGCGCGGTGCTCACTCACCGTGGGCGTGCGCACTCACGAGGGCTGTGGAGCGGGAGACAGCGCCGCCGACTCCCCCGCTGCCAGCCGGATGGCGACCTCACGCTCGTCGGAACCGTCGATACGGACTCGATCCACAGTCATCGTGCCGTGGACGCAGAACAGCGTCAGGACGCCGTCGGCGGCGGCGTGGACCCGACCCCAGCCGGAGCCGAGCACCACGGGCCAGCCCGACCCCGGGCTTGGCGCCCGCAGGGACAACGACCGGGTGACCGCGTCCCACCGCTGCCCCGTGCGTGCCTCGAGCACGCTCCAGCCCGAGAGCGCGCGCACGTAGTGGTCACCGCACTCGATCTCGTTGTACGGGTTGCGGCGCCTCCCGTCGTAGCGGCGCCACACGCCGTCGAGGATCGCGCGGGACTCCTCGTGCAGGCCCTCCATCTCGCAATGGGCGGCGACCTGATACTCGATCCCGGTCCACACCTCGTCGCAGTACCGGGTGGGGATCGCGGGGCGGCCGCCGGTCGGCCAGGTGCACATGAGCAGCCCGACGTCGTCGCCGTCGGCGAACACCCGGTACGGGTGCTCGAAGTCCTCGAAGCCGTGCCGCAGGTTGTGCCGGACCACCGAGGCCAATGCGGTGCGCACGTGCTCGGCGGGCAGCAGGTGGCCGAGGCCGAGCAGGTGCGCCCACCACTGACCGATCAGCTGGTCGGAGAGGCAGCCCGTCTCCCACTGGAACTCGTGCGGGTCACCGTCCTCGAGGATCTGCCGGTAGTACTCCCCCGTGAACAGGGTCTCGTCGTAGCCGCGGCTGCCGCGCTCGAACAGCTCCCGCCACGCGCTCGCCTGCGCTTCGTCACCCGCGAGCCGCGCGAGCTCCTCCCCCGCCCGCAGCGCCGCGAGCCAGAGCGTCCCCATGTACGTGTTGAGCCCGGCGAGGTCGATGTCGTGGGTCGAGGGCTGGATGCCGTGCAGCATCCCGGTCTCGTCCGGGTCCCACGTGCGCGCGACGTAGGTCAGCAGCCGCTGCAGGTTCGGCCAGTAGCGGGCCAGCCACTCGTGCCCGACCCCGTTCCGCACCTGCTGGTAGCACTTGAGCACCGAGCCGAGCATGCCGTCGAGCGCCGGTTCCTCCGGCCCGCCGATCGGCCGGTCCCACAGCTGGCCGAGCGAGGTCGGCAGGATCACCCGGTGCGGGATGAAGCCTTCGGGCGCCTGCATCACGTCGAGCTCGGTCTCGCGCATGCTGCGATCCAATTCCGGCCACAGCCGCGCCAGCCCCTGCGCGTACATGTGCACGTGGGTGCAGTTGAGGGGGCACGAGCCGCCGACGTCCCCGGACCACATCGTGGTCGACGCACCCTGCACACCCTCGAACCCGTACAGCTCACCGCTCGCGATCCGGAAGAACGACGGGCTCCGCACGATCGCCGCCTGCGCGGCCAGATGCTCCACCTCGGCGTCGGTCAGGGCGCTCTCGCGCAGGGTCCTGGTCCACGAGAGTGTCTGCTCCCGCAATCCCTCCCACTGGCCGTGCACATGCTCGGCGATCGCGAGGGCGTCGGTGAACCGTTCCGCGTAGTGGTTGCCGAGCCATTGCCGCTCCATGCCCCACTCGGGCCGGATGCCGCCGAACTGGGTGAAGTTGACGTACCGGTTCGGCAGCCGCCACGCCAGGCTGACCCGCACCTGCGCCGACTCCCCCGGTTCGATCTCCACCTGTGCCGCCAGGCCGCCGTTCCAGGTGCTGCCCTCGGCGCTCGGACCCGCGCTGGCCCACGAACCGGTCGGCTGCGGATCGGCCAGATCGCGCGGGATGTGAGCCCAGTCGTTCGGCCCGAACGGCTGGCGGCCGCGCAGGAAGTCGAGGAATTGCTCGGGCTCGCTCCAGTGCGGCAGCGCGGTGGTCAACGGCGCGTCGGCGCTGACGACCACCTGCCCGGCACCGGGATGCCTCTCGTCGAGACTCGGGTTCTCCATCACCAGGTGCGTCCAGCCGCCGACGGCGTCCCTCGTCACCCTGTTGACGTTGCCCCCGTAGCCGGGAGCGTTGACCCCTTCAGGTTGCAGCGTGCCGTCGATTCCGAGCGGGTTCTGCATCCCCATGCCGAGCCATGCGCGCACCGGCACGTCCGAGACGTTGGTCAGCGTGAAGGTGAACATCGCGACCGGCAGCGAGCTGGCGTCGGCGTCCAGCGGCACCATCGGCGTGAACGCCTCGAGCTGCACCTGCACCGGCAGATCGTCCTCGTAGTCGATCTCCGCGACCGGGTACGTGGCCCGGAAGCGGGTTCCGGCCACGCCCTGGTGCCGCGCCAGCAGCTTGTGCTGCCACCGTGGCACCAGGTCGTCGTTGACCAGTGGCGTCCCGGTCCGCCGCAGCGGCGGCGGGGCCTGCAGGATCCGCACCTGGTCGAACGGCGGCTCCCACTGCGAGACCCGCAACGCGAAGAACGAGTGCGGCAGGTCCCCACGGTGGTTGCCGATGTTGTGCAGCTGCCACTGCCGCAACCCGCCATCGGCGCCGATGCTGACGTTTCCGGTGCCGATGCCACCCAGTGGCATCGCGACGTGCGGACCGTCCTGCTGAACGATCGCGCGAGGCTCTGTGGTCACTTGATCCCCGAGATCCTGATCCCGCTGATGATGTAGCGCTGGAAGATGAGGAACAACGTGATCACCGGCAGTGCGGCGAGCGTCGACCCTGCCAGCAGCATGCCGTACTCGACCCGCCGCTCGGAACGGAAGGTGGCGAGGTACTGCTGGATCTGCGTGAGCGGGCTGTTGGGCTCGGTGATCGTCATGATCGGCCACACGTACGCGTTCCAGAAGGCGAGGAACGAGGTGATGCCCACCACCACGAACACCGGCTTCGACATCGGCAGGAACACGTCGGTGAAGATCCGCCACCGACCGGCGCCGTCGATGAGCGCAGCCTCCTCGATCGACGTCGGGATCCCCAGATAGAACTGGCGGATGAAGAAGATGTGGACCGCCGCCGTCGCCCCCGGGATGACGAGCACCGCGAGGGTGTTGAGCATCCCCATCCGGGTGACCACGATGTAGGAGGTCAGCAGGATCGCCATGCCGGGGATGAACATCGTGAGCAGCACCAGCACCCACAGCAGCCGCTTGAAGGAGAACTCCAGGCGTGCGAACACATACGCAGCCATCGAGTTGACCGTGAGGCTGAGCGCGGCGAACAGCAGCGCGCCGCCGAAGGTCACCGCCATCGACCGCACGAACGCCGGATCCTGCAGGATCTCCACGTAGTTCTGCGGCTGCCACACGTCCGGGAAGAACTGGAACGGTGAGGAGACCACCTCGTTGCGGGCCTTGAAGCCCGAGATCGCCATCCACGCCAGCGGGAACAGCGCGGCGAGCACGATCAGTGCGGAGAACAGGTACCGCATCACGGTGCCGAACGGACCGGTCGACCGCGCCGAGCGGCGGCGCTTGCGCGGCGCCGGGGTGTCCACGGCGGCGGCGATCTCGGGGGCGAGATCGTCGGTGAGTGCTTGGCCGGTGAGGGTCATCCGTCGACCGCCTTCTCGGAGTTGATGACGCGGAAGATCACCGCGGACAGGCCGCCCAGCACGAGGAAGAGGAGCAGTGCCGCCGCGATGGAGTAGCCCACGTACAGGTCGTTGGTGAAGCGCTGGAAGATCAGCAGGTTGGGCAGCAGGGTGGCTTGCGTGGGACCGCCGGAGGTCATGATCAGCGGTAGCTCGTACTGCTGGATGGTGGCCACGAAGGAGGTCACCAACAGGTACAGCGTGATGTTCTTCATCAGCGGGATCGTGATGAAGCGGGTGCGCTGCCACCAATTCGCGCCCTCGAGCTCGGCCGCCTCGTAATAGCTCTCGGGAATGTCGAGCAGCCCGGCGAGCATGATCAGCGACGCGAGTCCGAGACCGAGCCAGATCGCGGGCACGGTCAGTGCTCCGAGCGCGAGCTTCGCGCTGCCGAGCCACGCCTGGTCCGCGATACCGACGTGACTGAGCATCCAGTTGAGCAGACCCTGCCGGTACTCGTAGATCAGCACGAACACGATCGAGGCGATCACGCCGGAGATCACGGTGGGGATGTAGATGCTCACCTTGAGCACGGTGGCCATCTTCGCGCCCATGCTCTTCACGAGGTTCGCGAACAGGAAGGCGATGATCAGGATCGAGGGGACCACGATGATCGAGAACCGCAGGCCGCGGCCGATCGAGGCCCAGAACACCGGGTCGTTCAGCACCATGCGGAAGTTCCGTAGGCCCACGAACACGGACTCCTCGTAGAAGCTCCAGTTGTAGAAGCTGACGGTCCACGCGTAGACCAGCGGCCACAGCACGAAGATCGACAGCAGGATCAGGGCGGGCGCCAGCATGAGGAACGCGACCTTGTTGTCTCGTCGTCGACGGCGTCGCTCCACGCTGCGGAGGGACGCCGCATCGAGCCCGGGGGCCGTGAGCGTGCTGGTCTTGCTCATCTCGTCACCTCGACGTCAGTAGGGGGCCGGGTAGGTGCGCGCCTGGCGACGCGTACCCACCCGGCGTGGACATCAGGAACCCGTGCCCGCGAGCTGGCTGTTCTCGATCTCGGTGGCGATCTTGTCGTTCGCTCCTGCGAGCGCCTCGCTGACCGGGGTGCCCTGCATCGCGGCCTCGATCGCCTCACCCATCGCGAGGCTGACGTTCCACGGGTAGCCGGGCTCGGGCATCGCGAACGGCACGATGTCCTCCTGGATCGTGGCGTTCCACGGGTTGATGTCGTCGACATCGGGGAGCTCGTTGATCGCGTCCGCGACCGACTGCCGCGCGGTCACCTTGGAGAACTGCGTGGCCTCGAAGAACGGCACGATGTTCTCGGTGTCGCCACCGAGTGCCCACTCGATGAAGGCGCCGGCCTCGGCTCCCATCTCGGACTTGCCGTCGACCACCCAGGTCCATCCGCCCAGTGTGGCGGTGGGCTGTCCCGCCTGCCCGTCGAAGGACGGCATCGCAGCGACCGCGACGTTCTCCACCAGGTCCGGGTAGTCGTTGAGGAGCTGGCTGGCGGCCCACGAGCCGTTGGCCATCATGGCGTACTCGCCGTCACCGAATGTGGTGGCGTCGGGGTAGCCGGTACCGTCAGCCGGCGGAAGGGCCCCGCTGGCGAAAAGGTCCTGGAAGGCCTGCAGCAGCGGCTCGAACTCCTCGGTCGCTGCCGGCTCGGACCAGTCGTCGCTGATCGGCAGGTGGCCCGCCACGTTCCACTGGTAGCCCCAGGTGGACCAGGACATGTCGGGGGCGCTCTGCGCCAGCCGCATGCCGAACACCTCATTGGTGGTCAGCTGCTCGGCGTAGTCGACCAGCTCGTCCCAGGTGGCCGGCGGGCCATCGATGCCGGCCTCAGCGAAGAGATCGGTCCGGTAGTAGAGCACCGCAGACGGCTCGACCAGCATCGGATAGGCGTACGCGTCGCCATCGATCGTCACCGACTCGCGGATGTTCTCCTGCAGGTCGTCCCACGCCTCGGCGCTGATGACGTCCGTGAGCGGTGTGATCTGGCTGGTGCGCGCGGCATCCCGGATGCCGCCGTAGTTCATCGTGTAGATGTCGGGGGCGTTGCCGGCCGCTTGGGCCGCTGTCATCCGCTGGTCCCAGGCGTCTCCGGGAACCTGCGTCAGGGAGATGTGGACCTCGTCCTGCGAGGCGTTGTAGTCGTCGACCACTCCCTCATACCACTCGTTCTCCTCGTCGGTGAACGAGGTCTGCCAGAAGGTCACCTCGGTGACACCCTCGGGGACGTCCTCGCCTCCACCGGTGTCGCCGGGACCGCCGTCCGGAGTGCCGGTGCATGCCGACAGCAAGAGGCCTGCTGCGGCCACGGCGCCGACGGCGCCGATCGTGGTGCGTGTGATGCGCATGTCATCCTCCTTGATGAGTGCTCGTTCCCGAGCGTGTGGTTGCGGTGGTCAGTCATCGGTGGCCAGCGTGGCGCTGTACCAGAAGACGTTGTAGGGATCCCAGATCGAGAGCGTGAAGTAGATCGTGCGGCCGTCCTCGCTCACGTATCGCGGGTTCATGTACGGGCCGTACAGACCGGGTGTCTGCGCCTGCGTAGTGAGCACGTGCGGATCGCTCCACGGACCCCAGGGGGTGAGGCCCTCGAACAGCACGGCGTCACCGTTGTCGATCATGGTGGTGAGCAGCCAGCGCTCGGTCTGCTCGTGATACATCACCGACAGCTCACCCACGGCGCGGTCGAGCACCATGGCTGCCTGGTCGAGGTCGTCGGACCAGGTGGGCCTGCCGTCGCCGTCGGTGCCGGCGAAGTAGGTGTAGGAATCCAGATCCTCGACCGCCTCGGTGGTGGCGGGCACACGCATCAGCTGGACGCCGCCGAACCGGCCCGAGGGGATCGACCAGAAGTACAGGTAGTCGGTACCACCCTCGGTCACGTGCGCGGCCGAGACCTGGATGACGTTGGAGTCGCCCGGCCACTGCGGCTCCTCGAGCACCTCCCAGGTCTGCCCGTCGTCGGTGCTGCGCACCAGGCCGGCGTGGTTCGCGTCCCACGCCCCGGGTTCGCCCCAGTAGCTCACCGACATGTACTGCAGGTAGAGCGAGCCGTCGACGGCGAAGCCGTGGGTCGGGATCTTCGTCACCTCTCCCTCGCCGTCGTTGGGAGCCTTGTCGCCGACGGCGACCTCGAGCGCGAGGCCGACGTCGTCGAGCACCCAGCCGTCGAAGGTGATGCCGTCGGTGGGGTCGTCGTCGGTGCTGTAGGCGATGGCGTTGGACCGCCAGTTGCCGCCGCCTCCGCCGGTCATGCCCTCGTCCCGAGTGCCGAACGTGTCGCCGAACACGAAGTATGTGCGGTCGTCGACGGTGAACATCGACCCGAGGTCGGTGCCGGCCACGCCGACCGCCTCGGTGTCGTTGATCGCGCCCGCGCCGGTGAGCTGGGCGATCTGGGTGACGTCCTCGACACCGGTGACCACGAACGGCTTGTCGGAGTCGGTGCTCACCTCGGTGCCGTTGCCGCCGCTGCAGGAGGCGGCCAGTGCGGTTGCGCCGGCGGCGGCAAGGATGGTTGTGGACATGCGGCGCCCCCTCATGCCAGCCTCGGCAGTCGCTGCTCGACCGGTAGCAGCGTGAGCCCGCGCGCCGGCTCCTCGGCGTACCAGTACGCGGTCGACGACAGGTCGTCGCTGCGGTGGTTGTTGTGCCCGTGCTCGATGCTCACCTTGATGGACGAGGTGAAGGTCACCGGGTCCTCCACGTGGAACCGGTACAGCGAGATCTGGCCCGACCAGTTCTCACCGCCGGGCAACGTGATGCCGTGGTAGGGCGCGGCGTAGCTCTGGTCGGGACACCAGGCGGTGTTGAAGTAGTCCTCGGTGCCCGTCCCATGCAGCCGAGGCGGCCAGGGTTCGCCGTCGACGAAGATCATGTCGTCGCCCTCGCCGTACCAGTTCCAGTCGGCGGTGTGACGCAGGTTGGTGACGTTGAGGACGCAGCCCACGTAGTGGCCGCGACCGGCGGTGTCGAGGATCGTGTAGTTGCCCTCGCCGCCGAGGTTCTCCCCACCGAACAGGAACTCGCCATTGGTCATCGAACCCTGCTCGACGCCGTCGGTCGGGTTCTCACGGTTCCAGCTCGCGTGGAACCGGCCGAGACCAGGTTCGAGCTCACTGAACGCGTCGTAATCGATGTAGTAGTAGAACGCGAGCGGCTCGGAGACGCACTCGCTGGTGAGCTCGAAGCGCGCCCGACTCGCGAACGGCATGTGGAAGAACGAGTTGAAGCCCTTGCCGTCCTGCGGGCTCATCTGCAGTGGCGCCGAGGAGAAGTTCACCGTGCGGCCGTGGCCCACCCCGAAGAAGTCGCCGAGCGGTACCAGCACGCTCGGCTCGGGAGCGTCGTCCCAGTAGATCCGCAGCACGAGCTTGCGCAGGAAGTCGGCGTCGGAGGTGTCCGGCCCGGCAGGATCGAGCGGCGCCACGGTGACCCAGATGTGGTTGACCGAGCCGGCTCCGCGGATGTCGGCGAGCGTCACGGTCTCCCCCGGGCGCACCGTGAGGCGGTCGTCGTTGCCGCCAGTGACGTCCCAGCTCGAGGCGCGCATGCGGCGGTGCTCGCGCAGCCGAGGCAGGTCGCGCAGGCTGCTCCCGTAGCCGCCGTAGCGGCCGAGTCCGCCAGGTGTGTCGTGGTCGCTCATCCGTGCTCCTTCGCTCCGGTCAGTCCTGGATGGCCGCGGCGCCGCTGTGCGCGAGCACCTCGGCGGTCTCGTCGGCGTGGGGTGCGGCGGGCGCGCCGCCATGGCGTTGCACACTCAGTGCGGCGGCTGCGTTGGCGACGGTCACGGCGGTGCGCAGGTCATCGCCCGCCGCCAGTCGGGCGCCGAGGTTGCCGCAGAAGGTGTCGCCGGCGCCGATCGTGTCGACGGCCGCTACGGCGACCGCGGGCACCCTCTCGACCGGCACGTCGCCGTCGAGCACCAGCACCCCGTGCTCCCCGAGCGTCACGACCAGCGCGCCACGGCGGCCGCGCCAGAAGTCGATCGCGACCTGCTCGATCGGGTCGCTCGCCCCCGCGCCGGCGAGCTGCCGCAGCTCGCCCTCGTTGGGGACGATCACGTCGACCATCGCAAGCAGGTCTCGCGGGAGCGTGGCGTACGGGGCCGGGTTCAGCACCACCCGGACCCCCGCGCCGTGAGCGAGCCGCACGGCGGCGAGCACGGTCTCCATCGGGAGCTCGAGCTGCACGAGCAGCACGTCGGCGGAGACGATCGCATTCGAGGCCGCTGCGACGTCGTGCCGGTTCACGTGCAGGTTCGCCCGCGGCACGATGACGATCGAGTTCTGTCCGCCGGTCTCCACCAGCGGCAGACCCACGCCGGTCCCGGAACCCGCGTCGGCCAGCACATGCTCGGCGCCGATCCCTTCGCTGTGCAGAAACGCCCGGAACTCCTCGCCGAACGGGTCATCGCCGAGGCGGCCGATGACGCTGACGTCAGCGCCGGCGCGGCGCGCGGCGACCGCCTGGTTGAAGCCCTTACCTCCGACGAAGGTCTGGAAGCTGGTCCCGATCACGGTCTGGCCCGGCTGCGGTCGCGTGGGCGTGGTCGCCACCAGGTCGTACATGAAGGACGCCAGCACGCAGACGTTCACAGCTGCACCCCCAGTTGCGCGCCGAGCGAGCCGCCCGGGTGGCGCTCGGCGAACTGCTCGGGAGTGAAGCCGCTCAAGGTCATCAGGGTGGCGGCGAGCGCGTCGCCGATCGCGAGCGTCAGGGTCGTGGACGAGGTCGGCGCGAGTCCCAGCGGGTCGGCCTCCTGCTCCACGCGGATGTCCAGGTGCACGTCGCACAGCCGGGCGAGCGTCGAGGCCGGGTCGCGAGTCATCGCGATCATCGGCACCCCCCACCGCTTCATCATCGACGCGAACTGGTTGACCTCGGCGGTCTCGCCCGAGTTGGAGATGAGGATCGCCACGTCGTTCGGCGTGGCCATCCCCGAATCCCCGTGCAGGGCTTCCGAGGAGTGCACGAACTGCGCCGGCGTACCCGTCGAGGCGAGCGTCGCGGCGATCTTCGCGCCGACATGTCCCGACTTGCCGATTCCCGACACCAGCACACGGCCACCCGCCCGCCGGATCAGCTGCACGGCAGCGACCAGCTCCGGCGCCACCCGCTCCGCGGCCACGGAGATCGCACTCGCCTCGATCTGCATCGCGCGCACACCGGCGGCCACCGCCACCTGCACGTCGTCCTCGACCACGCCCGTGTCCTCCATGACTCAGGAATCGATTTCTCGCCACAGTAATCGATTACCCGTCCGAACGGAAGCCCGGCCACATCACGAGTTGATCTCGATGCGGCTGCAGCGCTGGCCGCCCGCCACCGCCATCGCCCGGCGTCAGCGGCGGGGGCCGGTGCTCTCGCGAACGAGCAGGCGCGGCGTGAGCAGCAGGTGCAACGCGGGGGCATCGGGCTGGGTGCCGCGCAGCACCAGCTGCTCGGCGGCCCGCTCCCCCATCTCCTCGACCGGCTGCGCGACCAGCGTCACGCTAGGGCGGACCATCTGGGTCCACCGGTCGTCGTCGACACCAACCAGCGAGATGTCGTCGGGCATCGTGAGCCCGCTCGCCTGAATCGCCCGGTAGGCCCCGGCTGTGACAGGCCCGTTGGTGGCGAAGATCGCGTCCGGCCGGTGCGCACCCGCGAGCAGCTCCCGCACGATCACCTCGGCGTCGTCGGCGCGCAGGTCGGAGCGGAGCATGCGGCGGTCGTCGTGCGGGAAACCGGCCTCGTCGAGGGCATCGAGAGCACCACGGAGCCGGTCCTCGGTCGGACTCACACCCGACGGACCGGCGAGGCACACGATGTCGCGGTGCCCGAGCTCGAGCAGGTGCTGTGCGGCCATCCGGCCCGCACGCACGTTGTCGAGCAGGACCGTGTCGCCCGGGAAGTCGTGCACACGCCGGTCCACCGCCACGGTGGGGACACCTGCGGCGAGCAGGGCCGACAGGTCCGAGTCCTGCTCCGACGTCACCGACACGACCACGCCGGCCATCCGCTGCGCGATCGCCGTCGCGAGGTAGCCCTGCTCGCGCACGAGCTGCTCGTCGGTGTTGCAGAGCATGACCGAGTGTCCCGACCGCACCGCCACGTGTTCCACTGCGGCTACGAGCGAGGTGAAGAACGGGTTCTGCAGGTCGGAGACAATCGCGGCCCAGACGTCGGTGCGTTGACGTCGCAGCGCACGGCCATTCGGGTTGGGCACGTACCCCGACTCCGCAGCGGCCTCGCGGACCCGCCGCGCCAGTTCCGGATCCACGGTGGAGGCGCCGTTGAGCACGCGGGAGACCGTGGCGCTCGAGACTCCGGCCGCGCGTGCGACGTCGGTGATCCGCACCGTCGTGCGACTACCGCTTCCGGACGTGCTCACGCGGCGATCGTGCCAGACGTCGCGCGCCTCCGGCACCGTTCGACACCCCGTGCTCGCACATCCGACCTCGGGGCGTCAGCCGACTACCACGTTGACGAGCGACGGCGGGCGAACGATCACGCGACGAATCGTCTTGCCCTCGGTGTGCGCTGTCACGGCCGCGAGCGCCTGCTCCTGCAGGTCTGCCTCACTGATGTCGGGGGCCACCTCGAGCCGGGCGCGCACCTTGCCCATGACCTGCACGACGGCGGTCACGGTCTCCTCGGCGAGCAGGCTCTCGTCGACCTCGGGCCAGCTCGTGCGACCGATCGTCGGCTGGTGGCCCAACCGCTCCCACATGTCCTCGGCCGTGTAGGGCGCCACCAGCGACAGCAGGATCGCGACCGCCTCGACCGCCTCCCGCACGGCCGGGTCGCTGCCGCCCACCCCGGAGTCGATCGCCTTCCGGGTGGCGTTGACCAGCTCCATCGTGCGTGCGACCACCACGTTGAAGCGGTGCAGCTCGAGCAGTTCCTCAGCCGCGCGAATCGTACGGTGAGTGGCCTGACGAAGGTCACGATCGCCGTCGGCGGCTGAGGTGCCTGGCGCCGAGGTGACGTCACCGGCGAGCCGCCAGGCTCGCTGCAGGAACCGCAGCGACCCACCGGGCGACATGTCCGCCCAGTCGATGTCGTCCTCGGGCGGTCCGGCGAAGACCAGGGTGAGCCGCACGGCGTCGACCCCGAACTCGTCGATCATCTCGCCCAGGTTGACGCCATTGCCCAGCGACTTGCTCATCGCCTTGCCCTGGTTGATGACCTGGCCCTGGTTGAGCAGCGCGCTGAACGGCTCCTGGAAGTCGATCATGCCCATGTCGGCCAGCACCTTGGTGAAGAACCGTGAGTACAGCAGGTGCAGGATCGCGTGCTCCACACCGCCCACGTACTGGTTCGCAGGCATCCAGGCGCGCACGTCCTCGACCTCGAACGGCCGCGCCTCATCCTGCGGCGAGACGTAGCGCAGGAAGTACCAGGAGGAGTCGACGAAGGTGTCCATCGTGTCGGTGTCCCGCT
>NZ_JBMDXJ010000382.1:0-4753 GCF_048594945.1 Pseudactinotalea sp.
GATCATGCGGACCCTCGAGCATGTGGACGCGCACCTGTCCGAGCCGCTCACTGTCAGGCACCTCGCCGGCGTGGCGCGGCTGTCGGTCTCCCGGTTCGCGCACTTGTTCGCCGAGCAGCTCGGGTCGTCGCCGTCGGCGTACGTGGAGCGGAAACGCATGGCGTGGGCCAAGCTGCTCCTCGACCTCACCGGACGTTCGGGGGCCGACGTCGCCGGCAGCGTCGGAAACAGCGACCCGCTGTACTTCTCCACACGCTTCCGCCACGTCGAGGGTGCGTCGCCGACGGCGTATCGCGCGCGGGCGGCCAGGGGGAGGTGAGGCTCGTCGTCAGTTCACGCCGACGCCGAAGTAGTTCTCCTCGTCGGCACCCTCCGCGAGCGGCGGGCAGCCCTCCGGGACGAACCACTCGTCGTCGGTAGTCTGCCTGAATCCGCCGCCCAGCGAGATGGGCTCGCCCACGGCGGCGCTCTCGCCGTTGACCTCCAGTGTGGTGCCGTCCCAGGAGGTGACGGCGATCGGGAGCACCGGGACGACAGGCGGCAGCTCCTCGTCGAATCCCTCCCAGGAGGGCAGCACCACGAGGCAGCCGTACTGGAGGTCGAGCGTGCCTTCCAGCAGCGCCCCGTCACCGCCGGACTCGGTCTGCAGGTGGTAGGCGAACGGCACGTCGGTGGGCAGCGGGAAAGGGAGCGACTCCCGCCCCTGCGCGCAAGCCCCGCACAGCAGGAGTGCGCCCCACACGGCGGCTGCGCCCACCGCCATCGACCTCCCAGTCATGCGGCCACCGTAGGCCACCGCCCGGTGCAGGGCGCCGAGATCGTAGGCCCACGCCGAACTCGTAGATCCGGATCGACGATCTGGGCGCCGATCTACGATCTCGGCGGCGGTAGGTGGGCGGGCGGGGAGGTGCGGGCCGCGGGCAGGGGTGGGGGAATGCTTTCGCATTAATCTGACGTGCCCTATTGACAGCGTAGCCTAGCCGAGGCACAGTAGTGCGAAAGCAGTTTCGCACCACTGATGAGGACGCGGGTGATGGTGCTCGCGAGGATCGATGGAGACCGGGTGGACACACGGCCTGCGCGCGTACTGGTGACCGGCGCTGACGGCAAGATCGGGCACGCCGTCGTCGCTGATCTGATTGAGCGCGGCGTGGCGGTGACGGCGCTGTCGCGGGAATGGGAGTCGCCCTCGCGCGCGGACCGGGCGGTCACCGGCGATGCCACCGTCGAGGCTGACGTGGCGCGCGCGCTCGAGGGTGCCGACGCCGTGGTGCACCTCGCTGCGCTCGCCCACCGGGACGCCGGGCGTCCCTACGAGGTCTACCGCACCAACACCGACGCCACCTTCAACGTGCTGGCGCAGGCCGGCGCTCGCGGGATCACGCGCGCCGTCATCGCGAGCAGCATCAACGCGTTCGGGATCCCCATGCACCGCAAGCCGCTGCTGCCTGCCTACTTCCCGATCGACGAGCAGATCCCCTACGACCTCGACGACTGGTACTCGCTGTCGAAGCGCAGCGACGAGCTCACGGCTGAGATGGCTGCCAGCCACTGGAACATGACGGTGGTGGCGTTGCGGTTCCCGTACGTCGGCACCCCGGAGCAGGTGCGGCAGCACGCCGGCCATGTGCACGATCAGCAGGTGCGTGAGGGCTGGTCCTACATCGACCTGAGCGACGCGACCGACGCGATCTGGGCGTCCCTGGTCGCACCGTTGATCGGAGCCCACGTGATCGGGGTCTCGGCGCCGGACACCTATCGGCCCGAACCCACCGCCACCCTGCTCGCCGAGTACGCACCCCAGGTGCCCCTGAGGATGGGCGTCACCGGGCGCGGGGCACTCATCGACACGGCTCGCGCCGAGCAGCTGCTCGGGTTCGTCGCGCACCGCACCGCCACGCAGGGGGAGCCGGTATGAACGCGGTGAGCCGGCCCGAGACCGTGGTGCGGGGCCTCGAGCAGCCGTGGGCCGCCGTCGGCGATCTCCGCATCACCGGGGTGCGGGCGATCGTGACCGCGCCTGAAGGCATTCCGCTCGTGGTGGTGCGGGTCGACACGAACGAGGACGGGCTCTACGGGCTCGGCTGCGCGACCTTCACACAGCGGTGGAAGGCAGTGGTCACCTACGTCGAGGAGCACCTCGCGCGGCTGGTCGTGGGGCGCTACCCGGGCGACATCGAGGACCTGACGCGACTGGCTCGGTTCTCGAGCTACTGGCGTGAGGGGCCGGTGGGCAACAACGCGATCTCGGGTCTCGATCAGGCGCTGTGGGACATCGCGGGCAAGCGCGCCGGGATGCCGGTGCACGAGCTGCTCGGCGGCAAGGTCCGCGCCGCGGCGGACACCTACCTCCATGCCTCGGGCGCCGACATCGACGCCGCGCTCAGCCACGCCGAGGAGCTCGTCGACGCAGGCTGGCGGCACCTACGGTTGCAGGTCTCGCAGCCGGGTCGCGGCAGCTACGGCTCAGCGCGGCTGCCCGGCCCGACCGACCCGGAGGCGCCCTACCCGGAAGGGTGGCGCGTGGCGGAGTACCTGCGGCGCACGCCGGAGCTGTTCGCCGCGGCCCGCGAGCGGCTCGGGGAGGATGTCGAGCTGCTGCACGACGTGCACTCCCGGCTCACTCCCAAGCAGGCCATCACGCTCGCGCGCAGCCTCGAGCCGTACCGGCTGTTCTTCCTCGAGGATGTGCTCCCGCCCGAGCACTGGGACGCCTTGCCGGGAGTCCGGGCAGCCGCACCGGTGCCGATCGCCGTCGGTGAGCTGACCACCTCCATGACCGATGCCACGCGGCTGGTGCTCGGTGGCGGCGTGGACCTCATCCGCTCGCACATCTCGGCGATCGGCGGGCTGACACCGGCACGCAAGCTCGCCGCGGCGGCCGAGCTGGTCGGCGTGCGGACCGCCTGGCACGCGCCGGGCGACACCTCTCCGATCGGCGCCGCCGCGAACGTGGCGCTCGACGTCACGAGCGCGGCGTTCGGGATCCAGGAGGGTCACGTCTACGCCGAACCCGTGCACAAGGTCTTCCCCGGCACGCTGCGCATCCAGAACGGCTGGCTCGTGCCGAACGAGCAGCCGGGCTGGGGGATCGATATCGACGAGAGCGCCGCCGCCCGCTATCCCGCCGATCTCTCCGGTCACGACGCCTGGGCGGCCGGCGTCCGCGGCCCCGACGGAGGCCTCATCGCTCCATGACCGAGACCCCTCCGGCGCTCATCATCGGTGCGCCTCCCACCTGCTAACAGCACACCCACAGAACGAAGGAGTTCGCAGATGCCCCACACCCGTACCCGACGAGGCGTGCTGGTCGGCGCCACAGCGGCAGTGACGGCGCTCGCGCTGGCTGCCTGCTCAGGCGGACCGGCCGATCAGCCCTCCGCCGGCGACGTCGACACCGACGCACCAGTGACGATCAGCGTCGGCAACATGCCCACGACCGAGGATCCCGAGCTGCGGGCGGCGTTCGAGCGCCGACTCGAGGAGTTCGCCGAGGCGTACCCGAACATCACCGTCCAACCCGAGGAGACGGAGTGGGCGGCCGACACCTGGAATGCGCTCATCGCCGGCGGCACCATGCCCACCGTGATCAGCGCCCCGTTCACCGAGATCCAGTCGATGATCGCGCGCGGCCAGATCGCCGACATCACCGACTACATCCCGACCGACTCCGCGCTCGCCGAGCTCAACCCCGCCGTTCAGGAGGTCAACACCGATGCGGATGGCCGGGTGTACGGGATCAGCGTGTCGGCGTGGACGATGGGTCTGCTCTACAACCGGGCGTTGTTCGCCGAGGCGGGTCTCGATCCGGACGATCCGCCTCGGACCTGGGAGGACGTCCAGGCCGCGGCGCAGGCCATCGACGAGGCCACCGACGCCCAGGGCTTCCTCACGATGACGCTCGACAACACCGGCGGCTGGGTCCTGACCACGATGTCCTACGCCTTCGGCTCGACGCTGGAGAGTGAGGACGGGACCGAGGCGACGTTCACGAACGGCGCGACCGAGGATGTGCTGGAGCTCTACCAGCGGATGCGTTGGGAGGACGACACGATGGGAGCCAACTTCCTGGTCAACTACGACGACGCGGTCAACCTGTTCTCCTCCGGTCAGGTGGGCATGTTCGTCCAGGGTGCGGACAACTACACGAACATGGTGGTCCGCAACGGGATGGATCCCGAGGACTTCGGCCTCGCACCGCTCCCGATCGCGCCTGATGGGCTGGGCACGCTCAGCGGCGGCAACGTCAAGGTGTTCAGTCCGACCGCGTCGCCGGAGGAGCTCGCCGCGGCGATGGCCTGGGTCGAGTTCCAGGACTTCCAGCGGTTCACGGATGAAGAGACCGCCGTGGCGGATGCCCAGGCGTCCGCGGCCGACGGGCTCGCGGTCGGGGCGCCAGGACTGCCGGTGGTCAACGCCGAGCTCGATGCGCAGTACCTCGAGTGGATCGACGAGTACATCAACGTCCCGCGCGAGAACTTCGACCTCTACCTCACGACCGTCGAGGAGGTGCCGCTTGTTCCCGAGCCCTCCGTGAAGGCGCAAGAGCTGTACAACACGCTCGACTCCGTGGTCCAGGCGGTGCTGACTCGCGAGGACGCTGACATCGATCAGCTGCTGACCGATGCCCAGTCCACCTTCCAGTCGGCGCTCGACGCGGGCTGACGCGGAGACGGTGCGGCCGGTCCCCGCCGTGGCCGGCCGCACCCACCCCGCCACACACCAGAAGGGAGGGGGCATGGTCGCCCGCGGC
>NZ_JBMDXJ010000383.1:0-7963 GCF_048594945.1 Pseudactinotalea sp.
GTTCCTCGCCGGGCGCTCCTCCTCCCCACGTCCCCTGACGCGACTCCGTCGCTCAGGGGCGCCGTCGTCGCGACCGGCTCGTTCCTCGCCGGGCGCTCCTCCTCCCCACGTCCCCTGACGCGACTCCGTCGCTCAGGGGAAGGGCAGACCCAGCAGGTCGTTGCTGAACCACTGCACCGCGAACCAGAGGGCGGCGAACCCGATCACGAGTGCGACGAACGACGACGCCGCGCGGTGCTTCTTGGCGAGGCTGCCGCCGATCGTCGCGAGCACCAGCCCGAAGAACAGCACGGCCAGCGGGAGCAGGACGAGGTGGGCGGGCTCGGCCCCGCACACGGCTGCGTCGAGGCGGCCGTCGAGGCACATGGCGCGGCCGGCGCCGCCGGCCAAACCCATGGCCACGGCGAGCACCACGCTGCAGTAGCCGAGGAAGGGGGCCAACGCGCTGAGGGCGCCGGAGCGGTACTGGTTGGTGCGGATGCCGTCGGTGTCGACCGCGCTCATGGTCGACACCTGCGTCTGGCTGCCAATGTTCAGACCGGGATGCTGCTCCGGCTGATTGCTGCCGTAGGGGTCGAAGACGCTCATACGGGGTCCTCGCAGAGTTGTGCGGAGGAGCGGAGCGGGGGAGCAGAACTCTGTGGTGTGTTCATGCGGCAGCCCCCATCGACCAGGCCAGGGCCAGCGCACCGAACCCGAGCAGCGCGTACAGGTACCCGATCCCGCGACCCTGCCCGCGCTCCACGCCGGCGCCGCGCGCCAACGAGAAGGCCGCGAGGACCGCGATCAGCGGCAGCAGCACCTGGGTGCGGCCGGCGTGGTTGCTCACGCACTCCCACGCGCCGCCGCCATCCATGCAGGCGGCGACCGAGGTGCCCCAGTCGATCACCCAGTCACGCGCCACGAAGGCCGCGAACGCGATCGCGCCTACCACGAGCAGGAAGGTGACGAAGCCGAGTCCGGCGACGGTCCGCTGCGGCTGCCCGCCAGGGGCGGTCGGGCCACCCGTGGCGCTGCCCTCCATCGTGTTGACGACGGCGGTGGGCTGGCCCGCGGGGATCGCCGCGGTCGGTGACTGCGTGGTGGGTGGCGGCATCCACGGATTGGGCTGCTGCGGCTGGCCGGCCGGACTCTGTCCGGCGGGTTGGTGCCCTGGCGGCGGCATCCACGGCGCCGGGTTCGCCGGTGTGGCGGGCGCTGGCGGCTCACCTGCCCCTGGCCACCACGGCTGCGTCATGCCCCCATCCCACCACAGGTCGTGCGAGGTCGGCGACGTAGGAAGCACGCCTATCCAAGGAACCCACCGCCTGTCGGACCTCGGACCTAGGATCGACGTCGTGACCGTCGACCCCACCGACCTCAGCCTCGACGACGCACGCGCACAGGTCGCCGACCTCGTCAGCCGTATCGAAGCGGCACGTGACGCGTACTACGGCGACGATGCCTCCGCCGTCGACGATCCCACCTACGACGGGTGGCTGCACCGGCTCGAAGCGCTCGAGGAGGCGTATCCGGTGCTGCAGGCGCAGGACTCGCCCACGCAGACAGTGGGCGCGGCGCAGACCTCCGCGCTCGCCACGATCGAACATGCCGAGCGCATGCTCAGCCTCGACAACGTGTGCTCGATCGAGGAGCTGCGCGAGTGGTGCATCAAGACCACCGCCGCGGCCGGCCGCGAGGTGCGCTGGCTCACCGAGCTCAAGATCGACGGTCTCGCCATCAGCCTGCGGTACGAGAACGGCGTGCTCACCTCGGCAGCGACGCGTGGCGATGGTCGCGTCGGTGAGATCGTCACCGAGAACGCGCTGCGCGTCGCGGGTATCCCCGAACGACTGGCGGGCGAGGGGTACCCGGCGCTCGTCGAGGTGCGGGGCGAGGTGTTCATCCCGGTCGAGGCCTTCCACGCGCTCAACGCCGGTCAGGCCGAGCGCCGCGAGCAGGCGTTCACGCAGGCACGAGAGCGATGGGAGGCGCGGGGCACGGGCAAGCGGGCATTCGACGACCAGCGTCAGCGGGTGGCGGCCGAGCGCCGATTCCCCGCATTCGCGAATCCGCGCAACGCCGCCAGCGGTGGGCTGCGCCAACAGCTCGAGAAGAAGTCCGGGCTCGAGCTCGCGGCAGGGGAGGAGCGCATCGCGTCGCTGCGGCTGTACGTGCACGGTATCGGCGCCTGGCCGAACCCACCCGTGGCCTCCCAGAGCGAGGTCTACGCGCTGCTCGCGGGCTGGGGCCTTCCCACGAGTCCGCACCTGAAGGTGTGCGACTCCATCGACGATGTGCTGGCCTTCGTGGCGCACTTCGGCGAGAACCGGCACTCGATCGAGCACGAGCTCGACGGCATCGTGGTGAAGGTCGACGAGCTCGCCCTGCACGCCGAGCTCGGCGAGACGAGTCGTGCGCCCCGCTGGGCGATCGCGTACAAGTATCCGCCCGAGGAGGTGCAGACGAGGCTGCTCGACATCCGCGTCGGGGTCGGCCGCACGGGTCGTGCGACGCCGTACGCCGTGATGGAGCCCAAGCTGGTGGCCGGCAGCGTGGTGCGGCAGGCGACCCTGCACAACCAAGAGGTCGTGGTGCAGAAGGGCGTGCTGATCGGGGACACGGTCGTGCTGCGCAAGGCGGGTGACGTCATCCCCGAGGTGCTCGGTCCGGTGGTGGAGAAGCGCGACGGCTCCGAGCGCGCCTTCGTCATGCCCGCGGCGTGCCCCGAGTGCGGCACGCCGCTGCGCCCGATGAAGGAGGGCGACATCGACCTACGCTGCCCCAACGGGGAGTCGTGTCCCGCGCAGGTACGTGGTCGGGTCGAGCACATCGGCTCCCGTGGCGCTCTCGATGTCGAGGCGCTGGGCGAGGTCACCGCGGCCGCACTGACCCAGCCCGGCTACGACGCTCAGACCGGTGAGCCGCGCGAGCCCGTGCTCACCACCGAGGCCGGGCTCTTCAGCCTCACGCTCGAACAGATCACACCGATCGAGGTGGTGGTGACCGATCCGGAGACCGGCGAGGCTCGCACCGATCCGACGTCGGGCGACGTCGTTCGGCGCGCCCCGTTCCAGCGCATCGAGCGCGTGTACCCGCCCGGCTGGGAGGACGCGAGCGCGGCGGAGCGTCGCAAGGCGGGCATCCGCAAGGACCACCTCCTCGTGCACCCTTCAGCGCAGGCCAGCACGCTGCTCGCGGAGCTGGAGAAGGCCAAGACGAAGGACCTCTGGCGCCAACTCGTCGCGCTCAACATCCGACACGTCGGCCCGGTGGCGGCCCGCGCGCTTGCGCAGCACTTCGGATCCCTCGTGGCGATCCGGGAGGCGGGCCTCGAGGAGCTCGCCGGCGTCGAGGGCGTCGGCGGCATCATCGCGCAGTCGCTGCTCGACTGGTTCGAGGTCGACTGGCACCGGGAGATCGTGGAGCGTTGGGCTGAGGCCGGGGTCTCGTTCGCGATCCCTGATCACCCCGGTCCCGGTGCAGCCGGCGGCCCCGACGGCGTGCTCACCGGTCTCACGATCGTCGTCACCGGGTCGTTGGAGAACTTCTCACGGGACGGTGCCAAGGAAGCGATCCTCGCCCGGGGTGGCAAGTCCTCAGGCTCGGTGTCCAAGAAGACGGACTACGTCGTCGTCGGCCCCGGAGCGGGATCCAAGGAGACCAAGGCGCGCGAGCTCGGTCTGACGATCCTCGACGAGGCAGGTTTCCAGGCGCTGCTCGACGGCGGACCGGAGGCTGTGGCGGGCTGACTCCCCTGGATGGTGGGCCGGGAGTGGCTGGACAGCGCGCTTCGTGGCACCGAGACGATCGGCTTCGCCTGGCTCACGGTCGTTGGATTCATCCGGATCGGGACGAACCCGGCGGCCTATGACGAGCCGCTGACGCTCGATGCGGCGGTCGAACAGGCGCAGCGCTGGCTCCAGGCGGGACCCGCCAGGCTGCTCAACCCGGCGCCCGACCATCTCGAGATCATGCGTCGGGTTCGCCTCGCGGACGGAAACGCGAAGCGACAACCATTCGTCGGCACGGAACCAGGCCCGCGCGATACTGGGGGCATGATCTCCGACGATCTCGCCCGCGCCCTCCGCGATGCCGGGGTGCGATGGCAGCCCGCCTCCGGCGACCGGTTCCGCATCGACAAGCAGGCTCTTACCGAGGAGGTCTTCACCGTCTCGGACATGGTGATCGAGGAGCACCGGCACGAACAGGGCAACTTCTTCGGCTTCAACGGCACCACCGAGTGGGCCCTGGACTCCGTACCCACAGCCGACACGCTGTGGCTTCCCCGCGAGGACCAGCTGCGCGCGCTGCTCGGCAACGCGTTCATCTCGCTCACGCGCGAGGGCGGCGAGTACCTCGTGACCGCCCAGGTCCAGGGTCACGAGGTGATCGCGGGCCGGGGGAGCGACGCCGCCGACGCGTATGCGCGCGCCCTGCTCGACCTCGTCGGCCTCGCCGTCTCCTGATGCAGCGCCCGGGCTGGACCGCGGACCGGCTGCCGCGACTGGACGGCACACGTGTGGTCGTCACCGGCGCCAGCAACGGTGTCGGTCTCGAGACGGCGCGCGCTCTCGCGGGGGCGGGTGCGCACGTGCTGCTCGCCGTGCGCGATCCTGCCCTCGGCCGCCGCCGCGCCGCGGAGATCGGTGGCTCGTGCGAGGTGGTCGAGCTCGATCTGGCCGATCTCGCCTCGGTTCGCGCATGTGCGGAGGCGATCACCGACCCCATCGACGTGCTCGTCAACAACGCCGGCGTGTACCCGCTGCGGCGCGAGGACACCGCCGACGGCTTCGAGCTCGCGCTCGGCACCAACGTCCTCGGCCCGTACGCCCTGACCGCGCTGCTGCTGCCGCGGATCACCGATCGTGTGGTCAATGTCGCCTCCAACTCCCACAAAGCCGCCACGATCGACCGCGCCGACCCACACCTGCGGCGCCGCTGGAGCGGACCGCGCGCCTACGCAGGCTCCAAGCTCGCACTGCTCGCCTGGACCCTCGACCTGGACCGGCGGCTCCGCGAGTCGGGCTCACCGGTCCGCGCGCTTGCCGCCGAGCCGGGCTGGGCGGCCAGCAACATCTCCAACAAGCCCGGGCTCGGGGCCGTGCACCGGATCGCGCAGCGCGTCGCCCTCACGATCGGCAACGATCTCCCGACGGCGGCCCGCTCCACCCTGTTCGCCGTCGCCGAACCCATGCCCGGTGGTGCCTACGTGGGGTTCGACGGCGTGGGCACCTTCCGCGGCCGGGTCGCCCTCATCGGGCGGTCGGCCGAGGCGAGCGACCCGCGAGTGGGCGCGTGGTTCACGGCGTTCGCCGCACGCGAGACGGGCGTGACCGTCGCGCCTCCGCGGCCCGGGTAGCGGCCTACACCCATCCGACCGCGTCCCGGCTCCGAATGATCACCATGGGACGCCCAGCAGAGCCGCGAGCCGCCGGTGCCGACGGCACCGGTCGCGGCCGTCTCGCTCGCCGCATCGTGGTGGGCATGGCGGCGGTCGCCGCCGCAACGGTTCTGGTCCTGGCACCGGGATGGGGCACGCAGCCGAGCACGCCCCTGGAACGAATGCTCGACGCCGCGGCCGGCGCCGACTCTCACCGGCCCACGCTCCAGACCGTGCAGGATCTCGCCGCGCAGCTGAGCGAGTCGAGCGGCGACCAGCCGGTCGACCCTGACCGGGTCGCCGCCGTGGTGACGCAGCCGGGTGACTACGCCGCGCTCGGCATCCTGGAGGTCCCGGCGATCGGCCTCGATGTCGAGTTCGGCAATGGAGTGGACCCGGTCACGCTGGCGCTCGGTCCAGGTCACTGGACCGGCACCCCGTTGCCTGGGCAGCTCGGCAACGCCGTGATCTCCGGTCACCGCACCACGCACACGGCGCCGTTCCGCGATCTCGACGAGCTCGCTGCGGGCGACGAGATCACGGTGACCTCGCTGGCAGGCGTTGGGACCACCTATGTGGTGACCGACGTGCTGGTGGTCCCCGTCGCGCAGTACGAGCGTGAGGTGCTCGCCCAGCCCGCGGAGGCGGGGCTGCGGGAGTTGACGTTGTTCGCCTGTCACCCGGAGGGCAGCCTCACCCATCGCATCGTCGTCCACGCGCAGGCCGAGTCCTCCTGAACCTTCCAGCCAACGACCGACGAAAGGACGTGTCGCCACCGAACGCAGGATCGCCGCGCACAGGCACCACAGCCGCGACGTGCACATGACCACACCACGAACGAGAGCAGGTGCGAGCACCATGCAGGAGAACAACCAACCCCTCGGAGCAGACCCGGGACGGGCCGCACGAGTGCGGAGGTCGAGCCAGTTGTTCGGCGGCAAGCCGGTGATGGCGTTCCGGACCGAGTCGACGCGCCGCGGCTTCATCGCCGGTGCCGCGCTGGTCGGGGTGGGCGCCACGTTCGTCGCGTTCAACCGTCGCGACCCGGTCGCCTTCGCGGACACCGCGGACGACATCGACATCCTCAACTACGCCCTCACGCTGGAGTACTTGGAGGCGGAGTTCTACACCCAAGGCATCGCCGGCGATGTCATCACCGAGGAGCGAGAGCTCGAGCTCCTCACCCCGATCAGGGACCACGAGCAAGGGCACGTCGACGGCATCAGCCAGCTGATCACCGACCTCGGCGGAACTCCCGTCGAGAAGCCGAGCTTCATGTTCCCCGACGAGACGTTCACCGACCGGGACGCCTTCCTCGAGGCCGCGTCGATGTTCGAGGAGCTGGGTGTGCAGGCCTACCACGGGCAGGTCGCGCTGATCAGCGACGCCGAGATCCTCGGCACCGCGGCGGCGATCGCGGGCGTCGAATCGCGGCACGCGGCCGTGGTCGCCGATCTCATGGGCGGGGACCCGTTCCCCGACCCCTTCGAGGCGAACCTCCCCATGGAGGACGTGCTCGACGCCGCCGGCCAGTTCATCGAGAGCTAGGAGGACACCGTGTACACACGCAAGAACCTGATCCGGGACGCTGGTCTCGCCATCCCTGGGGCCATCGCGCTGACGATGCTCGGCTCCAAGTTCGCGTTCGCCGACGACGGCGATTTCGAGGGACCGCTCGACGTCCTCAACTACGCGCTCACCCTCGAGTACCTCGAGGCGGAGTTCTACCGCCAGGGCAACGAAGCCGACCTCCTCACCGGCAAGGCGGCGGACTACCTCGCCACGATCCAGACCGACGAGGAAACACATGTGATGACCCTGCAGGACACGATCGCCTCGCTCGGAGGCGACGCCGTTCCTGCACCGATGGTCGACTTCGGTGAGTCGTTCGCGAGCGAGGAGAGCTACCTCGAGACGGCCTACACGTTCGAGAACCTGGGCGTGCAGGCGTATCTCGGCGCGGCGCCGAGTCTGTTCAAGGAGAAGGAGCTGCTCACGGCAGCCGCGAGCATCTTCGGGGTCGAGGCACGCCACGCCGCGATCATCGGGGTGCTGCAGAACAAGCCGGCGGAGGGCGGTGTCTACCAGGGCGCGCTCGAGACCGCGCTGGCGCGCGCTGACGTGCTGGAGGCGGCGTCGCCGTTCATCGTCAGCGCCGAGACCCTCTGACGGAAGGGGCGGGCTCCGGGGCCGGTGCGACCACGTGTCGTACCGGCCCCGGTGTGCTATCCCAGCTCACCACGCACGATGCTGTCGCCGGAGTGGGCGGGGTCGCCGTCGAGCGGTTCGGCGGATACGTCGACGATGGCGAAGTCATCCAGGTCCAGCCCGTCCGGCAGGTCGAACGCACCCTCGCTCCCTGTCAGCACCCCCAGCCTGACCAGCCGCTCGAGATCGACCGAGATCAGCCACACCTCGCGGTACCCCTGGTCGGGCGCGGTCTCCAGATCCACGGTCAGCACCCGCTCACCGTCGCGCTCCTCGACGTCTGCACGCCCCTGTGCGTCCCAGCCCGGAAGCGCCTCCAGATCCGCGGACGCGACGACGGTGCCGTGGCTGCGATCGGTGATCGATTGGATCACGACCGTGCCGACCACCCCG
>NZ_JBMDXJ010000384.1:0-11918 GCF_048594945.1 Pseudactinotalea sp.
CACCGTTGCCCACGGCGTTCCGGGCGAGGACCCGGAACCGGTAGCTGGTGCCGTTCTGCAGGCCGGTGATCGTGACGCTGCGTGCGGAGGCGCTCACGGTCCGCACGGTCTTCCACGTGCCGCCGGAGTACCGCTGCACGACGTAGCCGGTGATCGCCGCACCATTGTTGCTCGGAGCGCTCCAGCTGATCTTGACCTTGCCCGAGCCTGCCGAGGCCGCCTTGGCCGCAGTCTTGGACGGCACCGTGCGCGGCTTCCCCGACACCACCGACGACGCCGCACTGTTACCCGCCGCATTCACCGCGATCACACGCACCCGATACGTGGTCCCGTTCTTCAGACCCGTGATCGTGTAGCTCGTCGCAGTCGGCTTCACCGTCCGCGACGCGGTCTTCCATGTCCTGCCGTCGGTCGAGTACTGCACGATGTACGCCGTCCGCGAGGCACCACCCGAGCTGCTCGGCGCGACCCAACGCACCACCAGACTCGACTTGCCCGCCGACACCTTCACCGTGCGCGGCGCCGACGACACCGTGCGCGGCTTCGCCGACACCACCGTGGACCAGGCGCCGTCGCCTGCGGCGTTCCGGGCGAGCACGCGCACCCGGTACGTGGTGCCGTTCTTCAACCCGCTGATCGTGTAACTG
This sequence comes from Pseudactinotalea sp., assembly GCF_048594945.1. NCBI lineage: Bacteria > Bacillati > Actinomycetota > Actinomycetes > Micrococcales > Cellulomonadaceae > Pseudactinotalea > Pseudactinotalea sp. The sequence goes on from NZ_JBMDXJ010000384.1 coordinate 648, forward strand.
GTGGCGCTCGGATTGACGGTGCTCGACGCGCTGGTCCAGGTGACGCTGTCGGTCGAGTACTGCACGCGGTAGTAGGTCCGCGCTGTGCCACCGGTACTGCTCGGCGCGCTCCACCTCACGGTGAGCGTGCTCGCACTCGGAGAGACCGTGACGGACCGAGGCGCGGAGGAGACCGTTCGCGGCGTAGCCGTGAGCGAGGCCCACTCACCTTCGCCGACGGCGTTCAGCGCACGCACCCGGAACGAGTAGGCGGTGCCGTTCGTGAGCCCGGTGACCGTGTGACCGAGCGCGGTTGGCGGAAGCGTGGCCGCCGTCTGCCACGTGCCTGAGGACAGGGCGTACTCGACGAGGTAGCTCTGCACGTCGTTGTAGGGGCTGGCTGGCGCCGCCCAGGCCAGCACGACGCTGCCGGCCTTCGGCGTCGCGGTCGCTACCGGCTTCGCTGGCACCGGCCCGACCGTCGCCGTGGCGACGGCAGACCAGGCGCCCGTGCCGGCCGCGTTGACGCCCGCCACCTGGTAGCTGAGCTGGGTGCCCGGCGCGTGCCCCTCGTCGAGGAACGGCGTGGTGACGTCCTGGGGCGCCGTCCACGTCGCGCCGCCATCCAACGAGCGGATCATGACCCAGTGCGTGGCCGGGTCCCCCGGCCCCTCGACAGCGCCCCAGGTCAACTGGGCTCCGCCTGCCGTGGCCACCACGGACACCTTCGGAGCGTCGGCGCGCACCGCCGGCTGCTCGCCGCCCTCGTCACTCGGTTCGGCGCCGTCGTCAGCGACCCCGCCGCCCGCGTCATCCTCACCCGCTGTCACGGTGCCCTCGGCGACCACCGCGACCGGCTCGGCGGGCTGGACGGTCTCGACCTCATCCTCGACCGTCGGGTCCGCAATCGCCGCGGCAGCGGGACCTCCCGTGAGGGCGAACACCGCCGTCAACAGCAACGCCGTTGCTCGCACGGCGACGCCGCTCACCAGCTCACGCCACGACCCATCGCGCACCGAACGCGCACTCGCAGACCCTGCCACCGCAGACCCAGCCATTCACTCGCAACCCAGCCTGCACCACCTGCAGTGCGCACAAGATAGCGCACAACCGGTGGTACTCAGGCGCGTGTCAGAGGAGCGTGCTCCACTCGTCCGCGAGTGTGATGAGGGCGACGGCCGCGACCACGACCCACCACAGCGCGGTCAGCACCCAGCGGTACTGCACGAGCAGCGAGCGCACGCCTGCGCTCACCGGCAGCGCGCCGTTCTGCGTGGACCGGGCGAGCGTGTGCACGAACAGCGGGATCATCACCGTCCACACCAGTGCGCACCACGGGCAGATCGCACGGATCGAGAACAGCGCCTGGTACTGGAGCCAGGTCACGAACCCGATGCCGAACAGCGTGCCGAGCAGCAGTCCACGCCAGTACCAGACGGGCAGCCGCTGGCCGGCGAGCAGCAGCACCCCGCTGACCACGACGACCGGGAACGCCACCATCCCAATCACCACGTTCGGGAACCCGAACGCCTGCGACTGTGGCGACCCGAGGAACTCACCGCACGTGAGGAACGGGTTGATGTCGCAGACCGGGACGTAAGACTCGTCGTTGAGCATGTGGATGTATTCGATGTTGAGCATCGCGGCAGCGATCAGGCCCAGCGCACCGGTGACGACCAGCAACAACCCGAAGCCGCGACCCGACCCGCCGGCGCGCTCGTGACCGGACCCGGCCCACCTGTCCGCGACCTCAGGGATTTCGGAGTCGACGTCGTCGACGTCGAGGTCCTCGTCAGTTCGCGTGCTCACCCAGGTCTCCTCACGACGCGGCCACTGCGCACAGGATAGAGCGTCGGCACAGCTACCCCTCGTCGTCGGTCGCATCCCCTGCGTCATCGGATGCGTCGGCGTCGTCTGTGTCCCCGGAACCGTCGGTGCCTGGTCCTACCACCGGCGCATCCCATGGCCCCTCGCCGGGCGCTGGGACCGGCAGGTGGACCACGGTCTCCGAGCGCGGCGGGAACGACTGCCAGGGCTCGACCGTGACGCTGCGATCCACGCCGAACGTAATGAGGCGGAAGTCCATCGGCACGCCGTTGGCCCGGTCCCAGCGGATGATCGTCATCGTCGCGGTGTTCTGAAGCGGGCCGATCGTGGGAGTGTCCTTGGTCGCGCCTGCGGTGCTGGCACTGAGGTACTGAATTCCGAGGCCGGCCTGCCAGGGTCCGATGCGCCGGTGCAGGTGACCGTTGAGGGTGAAGCCCACACAGCCGGAGTCCAGGCCTGCCTGTGCCGCGCGCATGTTGTGCACCAGCAGGATGTCGATCGGGTCGCCGGCCTCGGCCGCCTCGCACGCGACCTCGTTGAGGCGCTCCCCCATCGCCTCGAACGTCTCGTCGCGCTGCGGGTGCGTGGGCGCGCCCAGCGAGGTCAGCATCGGGTCCCGGTCGCCGAGGATCCGCAGCCCTGCGACCTCCACGGTCTCGCCGCGCAGCACGATCCAGCCGCGAGCTTCCTCCTGCCCGGCTGTGGTCTCGGAGTCGTGGTTGCCATCGGCCACCACCACGGGAACGCCGGCCGGGATGCCATCGGCGAACGCGTTCACACACACCGACTCCACCGAGGTACCGCCCATCACGGTGTCGCCGGCGTTGAGCACCACATCGGCCTCGGAGAGCTCGACGGCTGCGCCCACCACCGAGGCCATCCCCACGTTGCAGTGCAGATCGGTGACGACCGCGAGCGTCACCGGGTCGGGCTCGACCGGCTCAGCGTCCTCGCCGGACTGCGTCGCGTCGCCGTCAGCCTCGGTCCCTTCCTCGGTCGGTTCGCTCGTGGGCTCGTCGCTCGTGTTCTCCGACCCGTCGGCCGGGTCCTCGGTCTCGACCGAGGCCGGGTCGATCGTCGGCACCATCTGCGGCTCGCCAACCGGCTCGAGCGGCGCCGGATCCGTGGCGTAGGCGGTGCGGAGGTTGGCCTCGACCTCCGCGTAGAACTCGTCGTTCTCCCGGATCGCGTCCACCACGTAGCCGCCGTAGAAGTCGATCAGTCCGCCGAGCCGCCCGGTGATCCTCGCATCCGCGAGAGGCGTTCCTGCGAGCACCTCGGAGGTGCGCCCGACCCCACCGGAGCCGCGGGTCGCGGTCACCACCACGGGCACCAGCAGTGCGAGCGTGAGAGCGATCGCCATCGCGGGAACGCCCTGCTGCCGGAGCGCGCTGCGCGCTGCCTGCCGCAGCACGCCGTGCGATGCCAGGCGCCCCAGCGCCACCACGGCGAGCAGGATGGACCAGGCCAGGATCGTGCGTCCGACGGCGTCCCTCACGACCCCGTTCGCGGCGTCCCTGATCGCTGCCTCGGGGTTGGCGAGGAACTGGCTGTAGCTCGACAGGTCACCGGTCAGGCCCGCGATCGGGTTGGCAGCCCCGGCGTCGAGCTCGATCGGGATCTCCTTGACCACGACGTCCGCGCCCAGTCCGAGTGGCAGCGGAGAGTCGATGATCAGGGCGCCCAGCGGACCCATGTCCACGGTGATCTCGGAGTTGAGCGTGGTCGAGTACTGCGCGGCGTGAGGTCCGACCGACCCGGTGAATTGCGCCGTCGTCACCCCGAACACCAAGGACGCAATGCCGGCGACGAGCACGACCGCACTCGTGCGCACGGCACGTCGGAACGCGGTCGATCGCTGGTGCCACCACTCCCACCGACGGCGTGGGGCCGCCGGGGCCGGGGTCTCGGTCGCGTCGGGCTGCTCGGGTGCGGGCTGCCGGCCCGCCTCGTCGTTCTCGGTCATGCGCGGGGCGAACTCACTGGTAGGAGACGAAGTCGGGGACGGGATCGACGTCGGAGTAGGTCTCCGCGGGGGTCAGCATGGGCTGGTCCTCGTCGATGAAGTTCTTCCAGCCCCAATGGATGCCATCCGGTGCGTCCTCATGGAGCGTGCGCCAGGTCGCCTGCTTCGCGCCCTGCGACCCCTGCCCGTCGGCGTGGATGAGGAGCGCCACCTCGGTCCGGCTCACGTCGAGGTCCTGCCGGTCGGTGATCATCCGCAGCTGGAACTGGTGCAGCACGATCACCTTCTGCGGCAGGTGGTTCTCCTGCACGAAGTCGGCGAGGTAGTGCACCACGTCGTTGACCTCACCGATACCGACCGAGCCGATCTGCTGCAGGTGCACCTGGTCGTCGCCGAGCCGCCACTCGGGATCCAGTGCCACGCCCACGTTCGGGAACGCGAGCAGGTCCTCGTACTCCTGCACCTGCTCGAGGAACGTGCTGCGTCCCGGTTGGAAGTCGAGCACCACGTACTGACCGGCGTCCGCCGCCGCCTCGATCAGCGGCAGGAAGGTGTCGGAGGACCACTCGTTCGAGTAGTTGCCGTCCTCGCCGGCGGTGCCGCTGGCCACCGTGACGATGATCTCGAGCGCGGGGACCACGGTGTCGTCGGTCAGATCGTCGTACTTGCGCGCGTACGCGGCTGCCCGATCGATCGTCTCCTCGACGCCTTGCTCGCCGAGCAGGCCGAGAGAGGAAGTCACGGGGCTGCCGTACAGGGCGACGTAGCGCTTGGCGTCGAACACCAGCTGGCCGCCACCGGGCAGCTGCACCCCGGTCTGAGCGGTTGCGGCACGCCAGCCGAACTCTGCCTCGGACCCCATGCCGGCACCCAGGCCCAGGACGGTCTCGGGCTGGTGTTCCGCCAGCGCCTCGATGGCAGTGGTGTCGCCGCGGATGTCTCCGTTGACGCGCACCACGTCCGCGCCGACGCCGAGGGCGGTCCCGAGCCCGGCGACCTGGGATGCGTCGCCGTCGGAGAGCACGGTGCTCGACTCGACCTGCACAGGCGGGGCCAGCGGTGGGAGCTCGCCGACCGCCGTCGGCTCCTGCCCGGGGCTGGACGGACTCGCCGACTCGCTCGTCGACTCCTCGGAGCTCTCGGACTGCTCGCCCGGGGCGAAGACCTGGCCGGGTTCGAGCGCGAGCAGGGCCGCCACATCGTCGGCGTCGTCGCCTCCTGGGGGCATCTCGACGGCGGTGAGTGCGACTGCGAACTGCTCACCCAGCTCCTCGGCATCCTCGGGCGCAGGCGCAACGATGAGCGAGGTGGTGTCGATCTGGGTCAGGTCGACCGCGCCGACCGTGACCACACCGACCACGCCCAGCCGCAACAGCTCGGTGTCGAGCGAGCCCGGCTGAGCGTCGCTGAGCAGCACCGGCGCACCCGTGGCCGCGCCGATCGACGCGGCCCGGAGCACGGCTGCTCGGTCACCCTGGGGGGCGAGGATCGCCACCTGCGCCGCAGTCAGGTACGTCCTGCTCACACCGACCGCGACCTCTGCCGGATCGGATGCCGGGAGCAGCGTGGCGGGCGCCTCGGGCGCGGTGGCCTCCGAAACCGGTCGCGGCGCCGCCTCAGTCTGGCTCGGAGTCGGCTCCGGATCCTCGGTGTCCAGGTCCACGTTGCCTGAACAGCCGGTCAGCAGGAGTGCGATGGCTGCGACTGCGGCGGCCCACCGGGCGCGCAGTCGCGAGTGCACCCGGGAAGCAGCCATCGATCCACTGTAACTGTGGAACCCGCTCGCGCCGCTACGGCGTTCGAGGCTCGGGAGGAGCCTCGTCGCTGGCCGCGGTGGCCGGCGTCGTCGCCGGATCCAGGCCGGTTTCGCCCGCCTCTTCGACCTCGGCAGCGCGCTGCCTCGACACACGTGCTGCCTTCTGCTCGGCCTCGTCGATCTTCGTGCGGGTGCGGCGCGACCGCCGCCGGATCACGATCACCGCGACCAGGGCGAGCACCACGAGCCCGATCCCGGTCCATGTCCCCCCGCGGAACCCTGGACCAGCGATCGCCAGCATCGACCTGGCATCGCCACCGCCGAGCGCGATCGTTGTCGTGAGCACGTTCGGCAGCAGGAGCAGCAGGGCGATCACGATGATCGCGATCCGTGCCTGGGAGCGCAGCCCTCGGCGGAAGGCGAGGGCTCCGATCCCGAGCGGGAGCACGGTAAACAGCGCTCCGATCCCCACCCCGATCGGGATGCCTCGTCCCGAGACACCGTGGACCCAGTCGCCCACGAGCCCTGCCCACCATCCGGGGAGCACCGCGACGCCGAGCACCACCAGCACCACGACCGCCACCCCGACGCCCACCCACACGGCGGCGTTGCGCAGCCAGGCGGGCGGTGCGTTCGTGGTGCGGGCGGGTCGACGAGCAGCGCCATCGGCTTCGTCAGGTGGCATCGGGGTCTCCACCTGGCCATGCAACCACGGGACCCACCGGACCGGGGCCGGGTCAGACCAGCGAGTCGCGCCAGGCGGCATGCAGCGCCGAGAACCTGCCGTCGCCGGCGATCAACTCATCGGGCGTACCGTCCTCCACCACCCGGCCCTGGCTCATCACGAGCACGCGGTCGGCGATCGCGACGGTCGAGAGGCGGTGCGCGATGATCAGTGCGGTGCGGTCGTGCAAGAGCGACTCGAGACCGCGCTGCACCAGCCGTTCGCCCGGTATGTCCAGCGAGCTCGTCGCCTCGTCGAGAATCAGCACCGCCGGATCCGCCAGGAATGCACGCGCGAACGAGATCAATTGCCGCTGCCCCGCTGACACGCGGCCACCACGCTTGTTGACGTCGGTGTCGTAGCCATCGGGAAGCGCCTCGATGAAATCGTGGGCACCGACAGCCTGCGCCGCCCTCACGATCTCTTCCTCGCTCGCGTCCGGCCGCCCGAGCGCGATGTTGTCGCGCACGGTGCCGCTGAACAGGTATGCCTCCTGGGTGACCATCACGATCGCCCGGCGAAGGTCCTTGCGAGACAGGTCCCGCAGGTCGATCCCGTCGAGTTTCACCGAGCCTTCGGTGACGTCGTAGAACCGGGCGATCAGCTTGGCGAGCGTGGACTTTCCGGCGCCCGTGGATCCGACGAGCGCGATCGTCTGGCCCGCAGGCACATGGAGGTCGAGCTCGGGCAACACCACGGCGCCGCTGCCATACCCGAAGGTCACTCGCTCGAAGGCCAGGTCTCCCGTCGCGTGCGGCAGCGGGATCGGGTTCTCCGCGTTCCGCACCGTCGGCTGCTCCTCGAGCAGGCCGGAGATCTTCTCCAGCGCCGCGGACGCCGACTGGAACGAGTTGTAGACGCCGGCCATCTGCTGCACCGGCTGGAAGAAGCGCTTGGTGTAGAGCAGCGTCGCGACCAGCACACCGACCTCGAGATCGCCGTGCAGCACTCGGTATCCCCCGACCGCCAGCGCGATCGCCACCGTCAGGTTGCCGATCAGCTGCAGCGAGGGGTCGAAGATGCCGTTGAGGTTGAACGACCGCATGTTGTTGCGGCGGTAGTCCTCGGCGAGCTCACCGTACTTCTCGTTGTTGTCGGACTCGCGACGGAACGCCTGCACGGCGCGCATCCCGGTCATGTTCTCGACGAAGTTGACGATCAGGCGCGCGGACGCGACGCGGGACTCGCGATAGAGGATCCGGGACCGCGACGTGAACCACCGGACCACGAGGATCACCGGCACCACGGCCACGGCGAGGACCATGCCTGCGCGCCAGTCGAGCAGGAACAGGGACAGCCCGGTGAAGAGCATGAACAGCATGCCGGAGGCGAGCGAGGTGATGCCGTTGTCGAGCAGCTCGCGAAGAGCCTCGAGATCGGAGGTCTGCCGGGCGATGATGCGGCCCGAGGTGTACTTCTCGTGGAACTCCAGAGAGAGCCGTTGAGTCTGCCCGAAGACGCGCTGTCGCAGGTCGAGCAGGACCGCCTGGCTCACGCGCGCGGCGAGCCGGATGAAGGCCGCTGAGCCGGCGCCCGCCACGATCGCGGCGATCAGGTACGCGCCTCCGATGAAGGCGACCGTGGACCAGTTGCCCTGTTGCGCGTCAGGGAGGCCACGGTCGATCGCCAACGCGATGATCGCCGGCCCGGCCACCCGCGATGCCTGGGCGAGCACCACCAGCACGACCGTGAGCCAGAAGCGACCGCGCTCGGGCCGGAGCAGGTCCAGCAGCAGTCGGCGTGACCGGCGGCGCACCACCGCCGAGGTCTCGCGGTCGAGGTTGATGTTCTCCTCGTCCCCGACCCCGAGGGGCTGATTCTTGAGCGCGCCTGCCGCGCCGCTCGCTCGCATACTCATACCCGCAGCCCCCGTGCGCGATCGAACTCCTCGTCCTCGATGAGGCTCGAGATGACGAAGCGGTAGTGGAGGTGATCGACCAACAGCTCCGAGTGTGGCCCGACACCGGTGACGCGACCGTCCTGGAGCACGGCCACGCGATCGGCGAGCGCCACGGTGGAGGGCCGGTGCGCGACCACCAGGACCGTGGTGTCCGCGAGCTCCTTGCGGAGCCGAACCGTGACGGCTTCCTCCGTCTCGACGTCGAGCGCCGACAGCGGGTCGTCCAGGACGAGGACCCGCGGCCTCGCGGCGATCGCCCGTGCGAGCGCGAGGCGCTGACGCTGACCGCCGGACAGGCTCAGCCCCTCTTCGCCGATCGTCGTCTCGATGCCCTCGGGCAGCTGGTGCACGAACGTCGCCTGGGCGATCTCGAGCGCACGCTGCAGGTCCTCATCGGTGCGGGCATCCGGTGGTGCGCCGAGCAGCACGTTCTCGCGCACCGTGGCCGAGAACAGGGTGGCGTCCTCGAACGCGATCGCCACCTGCGTCCGCAGGTACTCCCGGGTCATGGCGCGGATGTCCACGCCGTCGAGAAGCACGGCACCCGAGGTGACGTCGAACAGTCGCGGGACAAGTGCCGCCATCGTCGTCTTGCCCGAGCCGGTCAGACCCACCAGCGCCATCGTCTCGCCGGGGCGGACGGTGAGGTCCACGCCCATGAGGACCTCCTCACGCGGCGCTTCGTGCGGCACGTGGGTCGGAGCCGGGACCAGATCGATCGGGGGCGCGTCGGGGTAGTGGAACCGGACAGCCTCGAAGCGGATCTCACCGCGGACCTCCTCGAGCTCGACCGGCTTGGCCGGGTCCGCCACGGTGTTCTCGCTGTCGAGCACCTCGAAGTAGCGGTCAACGGAGGTCTTGGCGGTCAAGCTCATCGAGAGCAGCTGCCCGAGCTGCTCGACGGGACCGTTGATCACAGCCGCGGTGGCGAAGAAGGCTCCGAGTGCTCCGACCGTGAGGTCGCCCTGCGTCACGAGCCAGACGCCCCACACCACGCAGGCTCCCAGCACGGCTTCGGGGATCGAGATGATCGAGAACGTGAAGGCCGACATCTGGCGCGCCTTGGTGATCTCCGTGTTGCGCAGCTCGCCGGCCTGGGAGGAGAAGCTCCGATAGGCCTCGGGGCCGCGGCCGAAGGCCTTCAGCACCCGAATGCCGTGCACGGACTCCTCGACCGTGGTCGCGAGGTCGCCTGCCTGGTCCTGCGACAGCCGCGCGATGCGGCGGAAGCGGCGCGAGAAGCGGAAGCTGAGGATGGCCATCGGGATCGCGCCGAGCAGGTACACCCAGCCGAGCGGGCCGGCGGTGTTGATCATCAGCACGATGCCCACGGTCACGGTCGCGAGGTTGACGACCAGCATGACGATCCCGAACGCCATCCAGCGCCGCAGCATGCTCAGGTCGGTCATCGATCGTGAGAGCAGCTGACCGCCCGGCCACTGGTCGTGGAACGCCAGCGGAAGGTCCTGCAGGTGCCGGAACAGGCTGGTGCGCATCCCCCGTTCCACATAGGTGGTCGGCGTGAGGATCAGTCTGCGACGCAGGAAGACGAAGCACACCTCGAGCAGCCCGAGTCCCAGCACCGCCCCGATCGCCCACCACAGCCCACGGGTGTCGCCGCTGGTGACCGACCCCGAGAGGGGGCCGTCCACGAGCGACTCCAGTACCTGCGGGATCGCGAGCGCGCACAGCCCCGCCCCGAGGGCGCACAGCATCCCCATGCTGATGCGTGGCAGTGCCGGCCTCACGAACGGCATCAGCCGCAGCAAGGTGGCAATGGTCGAGGTGTCGGCTGGCTTCCGCTGTGCGGGCGCCGTCGCGGACACGAGCATCCCTCCCAAGAGCGCCGGCTGGCTCGCCGCTGTTGCGAATCGTTTCGACCGAGCCGGTGTGGTCAGTCTACTACTCTCGGGAAGCGGTATCCGACGTCTCGGATGTCGGACTCGAGGCCTCGTCCGATCAGGCGGACTTCTTCGTGGTCTTCTTGGTCGTGGCCTTCTTGGTGGTCTTCTTCGCGGACGACGGCGCATCCTCCGACTCGGCAGCGCCCCGCTTGGCCCGGGTCTCCTCGACCGAGCGTCGCAGCGCTTCCATGAGGTCGAGCACCTCCGCGGGCTCCTCCTCGCCGGCGCCGAACGTGGCCTCCGTGTCGATGGCATCGCCCTGCTCGATCTTCGCCTCGATGAGCGTGCGCAGCTGTTCCTGGTAGTCGTCGTGGTGGGCCTCGGGGTCGAAGTCCGCCTCGAAGCTTGACACCAGCGACGCGCTCATCTCGAGCTCCTTGGCGCTGATCCGGACCTTCTCATCGAGTCCCGGGAAGTCGGCGGCACGAACCTCGTCGGGCCACAGCATCGTCTGCAGCACGAGCACGTCGTCCTTGACGCGCAGCGCCCCGAGCCTGGTCTTCTGTCGCAGCGCGAACGAGACGATCGCGGTGCGGTCGGTCTCCTCCAGGGTGCGCCGCAGCAGCACGTAGGACTTGGTGGACGCCGAGTTGGGAGAGAGGTAGTACGCACCCTCGAACATCAACGGGTCGAGCTGCTCGCTGGGCACGAACTCGATCACATCGATCTCACGGCTGCGCTCGGCCGGCAGCGAGTCGAGGTCGTCGCTCGTGAGCACCACGGTGCTCTCGCCCTCGGTGTACGCCTTGTCGATGTGCTCGTACGGCACCACCTCCCCGCACACCTCGCACTTGCGCTGGTACCGGATCCTGCCGCCATCAGCGTCGTGGACCTGGTGCAGCTTGACGTCGTGGCTCTCGGTCGCGCTGTACAACGACACCGGCACGTTGACCAGACCGAAGGTGATCGCACCCTTCCAGATCGCACGCATCGAACTCTCCTCACTGCCGGGCGCCTCCCCGGACGAGCCCCAGTCAAGCACCAAGCCCCCACATCCGACAGGTCACCCGCCCCGATCTCCGTCCCACCCTCCCCCACCGCGGCGGCGAGCCGAGGGAAGATGGACCCGTGGCCGGTGAGGTGAGCAGCGAGGCGACCGTCGCCGTCGACGGTGTCCAGCTCCGGGTCACCAACCTCGACAAGGTGCTCTACCCGGAGACCGGGACCACCAAGGCGGACGTGCTGCGCTACTACGCGCAGATCGCCGACGTGATG
>NZ_JBMDXJ010000385.1:0-2054 GCF_048594945.1 Pseudactinotalea sp.
ACCGAGGTCGAGTACCGGCAGCTCCGCCTGGAGCGCGTGGTGCTCGTCGGCCTGTTCAGCGGCAGCGGCCCCACCGCCTCCGAGGCGGCCGAGGTGTCGCTGCGCGAGCTCGCCGCCCTCGCCGAGACCGCCGGCTCCGAGGTTCTCGACGGCGTTCTCCAGCGCCGGCAACAGCCTGACCCCGGGACCTATCTCGGGTCGGGCAAGGCGGCCGAGCTGGCCGATGTCGTGGCCAGCACCGGTGCCGACACCGTGGTCGTGGACACCGAGTTGGCGCCCTCGCAGCGGCGCGGCCTCGAGGACGTGGTCAAGGTCAAGGTCATCGACCGCACCGCGCTGATCCTCGACATCTTCGCCCAGCACGCGAAGTCCCGGGAGGGCAAGGCGCAGGTCGAGCTGGCACAGCTCGAGTACCTGCTCCCGCGCCTGCGCGGATGGGGTGAGTCGATGTCCCGGCAGGCAGGTGGTCGTGTGGCCGCTGGTGGCGCCGGGATGGGCTCGCGCGGACCTGGTGAGACCAAGATCGAGCTCGATCGCCGTCGCATCCGCACCCGGATGGCGAAGCTGCGCCGCCAGATCCGCGATATGGCGCCCGCGCGGGAGGCACAGCGCCAGTCGCGGCGGGTCGGGTCGGTGCCGTCGGTCGCGATCGTCGGCTACACCAACGCCGGCAAGTCCTCGCTGCTCAACCGGATCACCGGTGCGGGTGTGCTCGTTCAGAACGCGCTGTTCGCCACGCTGGACCCGACCGTGCGACGCTCCGAGACGCCCGACGGCCGGCAATACACGATCGCCGACACCGTCGGGTTCGTGCGGAACCTGCCGACGCAGCTGGTCGAGGCGTTCCGCTCCACCCTCGAGGAGGTGGCCGGGTCGGACGTCGTGCTGCACGTGGTCGACGCCTCCCACCCGGATCCCGAGGGTCAGCTGATCGCCGTGCGCGACACGCTCCGGGATATCGAGGGCGTCTCCGACCTTCCCGAGCTCGTGGTGCTCAACAAGGCCGACCTGGCCGCGCCCGAGACCATCGCGCGGCTGCGCACGCGCGAGCCCGACGCCGTCGCCGTGTCCGCCAAGACCGGCCAGGGCATTCCCGAGCTGCAGGACCGGCTCGCCGAGATGCTGCCGCGGCCGGAGATCGAGGTGGACGTGGTGGTGCCCTATCAGCGCGGCGACCTCGTGCACCGCGCGCACGTGACCGGTGAGGTCCTCAGCGAGGAGCACACCGCCGACGGAACCCGCCTGCACGCCCGCGTGGACGGTGCGTTGGCCGCCGAGCTGGACCGCGCCGTCTCGGCCTAGCCACCCCCGCGGAGAGCGCACCGCTGTGCACTGGTGCCTCCTGAGTGATTGGCGTGCCATTTCGGCACCTCTGTCACGCCGAAGGCCACTGTGGCGTGACTGGCGTGCCGACATGGCAGCCGAGTCACGCCGACCCACGGATCAGGCCGGAGGCCCATATCCACAGTCACCGGAGGGGCGGCACGCGCCACCGCGGCCATGGTGCGACGATGGCAGGCGTGCCTGCTTCCGAGACCACCGAGGTGACCGACGTCGACGAGGTGCTGGACGCCGTCGTCGCCCGGATGGGTGGGGCACGCCGCGAGGGGCAGCACGAGATGGCCCGTGCCGTCGCTGCTGCGCTCGATGGTGACGAGCACCTGATGGTGCAGGCAGGGACCGGCACCGGGAAATCGCTCGCGTACCTGGTGCCGACGCTGCTGCACGCGGTGCGCTCGGGCGAGCGTGCCGTCATCTCGACGGCGACGCTCGCGTTGCAGCGGCAGGTGCTGGGGCACGACCTGCCGCTCGTCGAGGGCGTGGTCAAGGAGAAGCTGCCCCGCCCGCCCGCGGTGGCGCTGCTCAAGGGCTGGCACAACTACCTCTGCAAGCACAAGATCACCGGTGGCTACCCACCCGAGGAGGACGCCGCCCTGTTCGACATGGCGCCGGAGTCCTCCTCCAGCGCCGAGGAGCACCCCGCCGCCGCATCCTCGCGTGACGACTCGCTCGGCGGCCAGGTGGTGCGCGTGCGCGCCTGGGCCGACGAGACC
>NZ_JBMDXJ010000386.1:0-7245 GCF_048594945.1 Pseudactinotalea sp.
GTCGAACCGCCCCCGACCCGTTGAACACGGCCGCATCGCCGCGCACGCCGCTGTGGCGCGACACCCGCCTGTTGCTCATCGGCGCGATCGTGCTCGCACTCGCGCTCGCGGAGGGCACGGCGACCGACTGGTTGCCGCTCGTCATGGTCGACGGCCACGGCTTCGACGCCGCTCTCGGCTCCGCGGTCTACGTGGTCTTCGCTGCCTCGATGACGGTCGGCCGGTTCGTGGGCGGCTGGTTCGTCAACCGGTTCGGACGCGCGGCCGTGCTGTGTGCGAGCGCCCTGCTCGGCGGCGCCGGCCTCGCGCTGGTGATCTTCGTCGACAACCAGGTGGTGGCAGCCTCGGCCGCGATCCTCTGGGGCCTGGGCGCCTCGCTCGGCTTCCCGGTCGCCATCTCCGCCGCCGCCGACTCCGGCGAGGACCCAGCTGCGAGGGTCGCGATCGCCGCCATCGTCGGCTACATCGCCTTCCTCGTGGGGCCGCCCACGCTGGGCTTCCTCGGCGAGGAGTACGGGCTGCGCCCGGCACTGATCGTGGTGCTTGTGCTCGTGCTGGCGGCCGCCTTCGCCGCCCCGGCCGCCCGACCCCTCCCCGCGCCCGAGGAGCCCGAGCTCGAGCGGGTCTGACGCTCCGGCTCGGTCTGCCACCTCTGGGGCAGAGACGCTCGATAACACGGCAGGCCTCAGAACGGAACCCCCTCGCCACCCTTTCCGACCCTGGTGCGCGCTGTTAGGAAGGAACGCATGCTGCGGACACTCCACAGACACGCTGCCCGAACCACCGCCGCCGCTGCCGCCGGCGCCCTGCTGCTCGCAGGCGCCTCGGCAGCGGCCGCCTCGCCACCCGCGCCACCGCCGACCGAACCATCGACCGAACCCGCACAGGTGGACGCACCGGTGCCCGAGATCGACTGGCAAGCCTGCGACGGCGAAGGGCTGGAAGCCTTCGACTGCGCCTCCGTGGAGGTCCCCACCGACTACGACGACCCCGAGGGCGCCACCACCACCATCGCCCTCACCCGTCTGCCCGCGACCGAGCCGGATCAGCGCATCGGGAGCCTGTTCGTCAACTTCGGCGGGCCGGGCGGCCCCGGTGTCGACACCATGCACATGCTCGGCGGACCCTTCCTCGACCCGCAGGTGCACACCAGCTTCGACGTCATCGGGTTCGATCCGCGCGGGGTGGGCCTGTCCGACCCGGTGACCTGCTTCCCGAATGCGGACGCCGAGAACGAGTTCCTCGCCGACCTGCCGGCCTTCCCCACCAACGCGAGCGAGCGCGCCACCTTCATGGCCACCTTCGCGGCGACCGCAGCGGCGTGCGAGCTGCTCTCAGGCGACCGCATCGAGCACGCGTCGACCGCCAACGTGGCCCGCGACATGGACCTGCTGCGGCAGGCGGTGGGCGACGAGGAGCTCAGCTACCTCGGCTACTCCTACGGCACCGTGCTCGGCGCGACCTACAGCGCGCTGTTCCCCGACCGCATCCGCGCAGCTGTCCTCGATGGCACGCTCGACCCGGAGGTGTGGTCCGGTGGTAACGGCTCCGTGGGCTACCGCACTGGTCAGGGCGTCGCTGCCGACGAGACGTTCCAGGAGTTCCTGCAGCTGTGCGCCGAGGCCGGCCCCGAGGCGTGCCCGCTGGCGGCGCTCGGCGACCCGGGCGAGGTGGTCGAGGACCTGTTCGACCGGTTGAAGGACGAGCCCGCCGAGGTCGCGCTCCCCGACGGTTCCACGATGGAGGTCGGCTACAGCGACGCCGTCGCGATGGCCTTCAGCTCGCTCTACTCGCCACTCGCCTGGACCGACCTCGCGGCCGCGCTGGCCCAGCTCGCGGCACCGCCGCAGCAGGCGATGTCGACACAGCGCTCGGTCGACTCGCTCGGTGAGTTGCTGCGCCGGCTCGGTCTCATCGAGGACTACTCCGGGCTCGGTAGTGCGCTCGCCAGCATGTGCGTGGACGGCGACCACCCGCTGAAGCCGTGGGACTACCCGGCGCAGGCCGCAGCGGCCGACGAGGAAGCCCCTCACTTCGGCGCCTTCCGCTCCTGGGTGGGACTGCAGTGTGAGTTCGTCCAGTACCGCGACGACGATGCCTACATGGGTCCCTGGGAGCAGCAGACCGACGCCACCGTGATGGTGATCGGTACCCGCTTCGACCCGGCCACGCCGTACTCGTTCACCCAGCCGTACGCGGACCACTTCCAGGACGCCCGCGTACTCACGGTCGAGGGCTACGGCCACACCACGCTGGGGATCAGCTCGTGCGCCAACGCCGCCATCGCCACCTATCTCGTGGATCTCGAGGCCGACGACGGCGCCACCTGCCAGCAGGACATCGCGCCTTTCGAGACGCTGCCTGGGCAGGCTGAGCTGGACGAGAGTCCGCTGCTGATGGCCCCGATCCCGGGTCTGCCCGGGGTCTGAGGCGCCCTCTCAGATGATGCCGAGGCGGGTGAAGGCGGAGCGGAACATCGCGATGCCGTCGAGGCCGGGGAGGCGTTGGATGCGCTTGTCGAGCTTGTCCAGCTCCTCCCCGCGCCCGCCGAACAGGTGCCCCATCACGTGCTGCACCTCCGGCTCGGACATGATCCCGGACCCGACCGGCTTCCAGTACTTCTCCAGGATCGTACGCACGAGTCCCTGCGCACGAGGTGAATCCTGCAGCCGGTCGCGCGCCTGCGTGGTGTAGAACGCCACGTGCCGCGTCTCCTGCTGGGAGATGCGCTGCAGCAGCGGGGACAGGGCGGGATGCTCGGTCATGTCGGCCAACCGCCGGTAGGCCGCCACCGCCGAGAGCTCGTTTGCACCGCCCCACGTCATGTGAACAGCCACGAAGTCGCTCCCGATGAGGTTCGCGAGCGCAGACTGCTTCATCGTGCTGAGCGCGAGCTGCCAACCGAGCTTGGTCCGCTTGGCCTTCAACTCGTTGTAGTCCACCTGGATCCCGTGACGCGCCAGCACGGCGGCCAGAGCTTCACCGTGCCAGAACTCCTCACGGTTCCACATCGTCATGAAGCCTGCGGCGTCCTCTTCGCGATGCGACGGCGTGACCAGCATCTCCCGCAGGAAGCATGACGTGTGGTATTCGACGTCGCACATGTAACGGAGGGTGCGCAGCGTCTGGTGATCGAGTGGGTACTCGTCGAAGGTGTCGAAGTCGAGGTCGTGCCAGGTGACCGCCTCGGAGGTCTCCGCGAATGTGTCGAGGTCAAAGGCCACGGCTGCTCCTCGCAGGGATCGGTCGGCGGCGGCGCCGGGCACGTCGCACCAGGTTCAGTGCCGGCGTCGGGCGCCCGGGGAGCAGATCGCCCACGGCGGCGTCGGAGGCCTCGAGGTCGGCGACTGCCGCCGGCGTCTCGAAGATCGACCCCAGCGCCTGCACCTCGGCCGCGTCGGCCACACCGACCGCACGGAACGGGGCCCACGGCCAACCGAGCATCGACAGCGCGAACATGCGCTCCGCCGTCGAGCGCTCGACTCGCGCGGCGGCCTCGCCGCGGAAGAAGTCCACGAAGTCGCTACGCCGTCGGGAAATCTCCCCGACGACGTCGCTCGCCTCGCCCGAGAGCCTCGCCCTGAGCGCGTCGAGCGCGGCGCGGAGGGCGCCTTCCTGGACCGCCATGCGGGCCATGTGACCCGCGGTCACGGCCTCGCCGACCACGCTCCCGACCAGCGGCGAGGTCAGCGGGAGGCCCTTGTCGATGTACGCGCCGCGCGCGCGCACGGTGAGCGAGCGCCCCGCTGGGACGGGCAGCGTCCCACCGGCAGCGGTGAGCAGGTCGCGCTCGGCGCGGGCGAGCCAGTACCGCTCGTACGCCCAGGTGGCGAGGAACGCCGTGATGCGCGGCTCGTTGCCGGTCCACGAGATCAGGAGCGAGCGCATCTCGCCCAGCGCTGCGACCTCCAGCCGCCACAGGAACGCCAGGTCGCGGGCCGTGCGGGGCGTCATCGTGAGGCCCGAAGCCGACACCGGGATGCGGCCGCGGGCGTTCTTGACGTACTTGTCCACGTCGAAGTCGGTGAGCACGACCGGGTGGATCGAGTCATCGAGGTGGAGGTGCCCGTCGGCGCCGTACCCCGGCGGAAGGTGGCTCACCGGAGCGCCTCCGGTCCGAGCGAGTCCCGCTCCCGGGTCGTGTGCGGCACCGTCCGCTCACCCATGCCCCTCATCGTAGGGACTGGGACCGGCGTCGGCGAACCCGAACCCTGCCGTGATCGCACACTGTGCCTTCGGACGTTCCGCAATGCCATCCTCTCGCTCGACCTGACCTCTGTCTTCTTCGTCGCGAACAGCCGGGCGGATGGGTGTCAGCGTGGTGGCGTTGCGAGCACAGCGCCGATCTGGGCGATGAACTCGTCGGCCATCGCCGTCTTTCGGGCGAGATCGGCGCGTCGTTGCTCGGCATCGGACAGGTAGCGCCGCAGACGGTCGCGCGAGCCCGGCTCATCGGCAACCGTGTCATCGGCTACCCGCAGGAACTCGGTCATCTCCTCGAGTGTGTAACCCAGCGGCTTCATGCGCCGGACCAGCAGTAGCCGCTGGACGTCCGGCTCGGTGTAGAGCCGGAATCCGCCCTCTGTCCGGCCGGACGGCGTGACGAGGCCGACGGTGTCGTAATGCCGAAGCGTGCGCAGCGAGAGGCCGGTCGCCTCGGCGACGGCGCCGATGTGCATGGTGGCTACCGATGGCTCCTGCTCCTGCATCCGCCGATGATGGCAGGCAGCGACGACGGCGCAAACCTCACCTAACGTCAGGGTAGGGTGTGCGACCGGGGCGAGACCCGCCCCTGCCTCCGCCCGGACGTGCGCAGCGTGGCGCGCTGACTCCTCCGGCGCTCCGGCGCCGACCTGCCCGCAAGGAACCACGTGCCTGCCAAGACCACGACCCCTGAGCCCACCCCCGCCGTCGACGGCCCGCCCGAGGCCGACCAGTCCTGGTCGGTGCGGGCGGCGCTGCGCTCTCCGAAGCGGCTCCGGATCGAGATCCTCGGCGGCTTGGTGGTGGCGCTCGCTCTGATCCCCGAGGCGATCGCGTTCTCGATCATCGCCGGCGTGGACCCGCGGGTCGGGCTGTTCGCTGCCTTCACGATGGCGGTGACGATCGCGATCGTGGGCGGGCGCCCGGCGATGATCTCTGCTGCGACCGGCGCCGTAGCGCTCGTGGTCGCGCCGGTGGTGGCCTCGCACGGCGTGGACTACCTGATCGCGACAGTGATTCTCGCGGGCGTCTTCCAGGTGCTGCTCGGCGTGCTCGGGGTCGCGAAGCTGATGCGGTTCATCCCGCGCTCGGTGATGGTCGGTTTCGTCAACGCGCTCGCGATCCTCATCTTCGTGGCGCAGCTGCCGCACCTGATCGACGTGCCGTGGCAGGTGTATCCGTTGTTCGCCGTCGGGCTCGCGATCATCGTGCTGCTGCCGCGCTGGACCAAGGTGGTGCCGGCGCCGCTGGTGGCGATCGTGCTGCTGACCGCGGTCACGGTGCTTGCGGGCATCCGGGTGCCTACGGTCGGTGACGAGGGCGAGCTGCCCTCCTCGCTGCCGCAGCTGCTGATCCCGGACGTGCCCTTCACGTTCGAGACGCTGCAGGTCATCGCGCCGTACGCGCTCGCGATGGCGCTCGTGGGACTGCTGGAGTCGCTGCTGACCGCGAAGCTGGTCGACGACGTCACCGACACCCACTCGAACAAGTCGCGCGAGGCGTGGGGCCAGGGCGTGGCGAACCTCGTGACCGGCTTCTTCGGCGGCATGGGCGGCTGCGCGATGATCGGGCAGACGATGATCAACGTGAAGATCTCGGGCGCCCGCACCCGGATCTCCACGTTCCTCGCCGGGGCGTTCCTGCTGGCGCTCGTGGTCGGGCTCGGCGACGTTGTGGCGATCATGCCGATGGCGGCGCTGGTGGCCGTGATGGTGATGGTCTCGGTCGGCACGTTCGACTGGCACTCGATCAAGCCCGCCACCCTCAAGCGGATGCCGCGCTCGGAGACAGCGGTGATGCTCGCGACCGTGGCGGTCACGGTCGCCACGAGCAACCTCGCCTACGGCGTGATCGTGGGAGTGCTGGTCGCGATGGTGCTCTTCGCACGGCGCGTCGCGCACGTGACCAGGGTGACCCGGCTCGATGCCGGGGACGACGACGGCGAGCGCACCTACGCCGTCGAAGGCGAGTTGTTCTTCGCCTCCTCCAACGACCTCGTGTACCAGTTCGACTACGACGCCGACCCCGCGCGCGTGGTCATCGACGTCTCCCGCGCGCCCATCTGGGACGCCTCCACCGTGGCCACGCTCGACGCGATCACGCACAAGTACGCCCGCAAGGGCAAGACCGTGACGATCGTCGGGATGAACCGCGACAGCAAGGCTCGCCACGACCGCCTCGCCGGCCAGCTGGACGGCGACTGACCCCCTGCGCGTCCCGAAGCCAGAGACGGCCCGGGCACGCCCCGGACGGATCGGAGGAGTTCAGGTCGGGAGGATCCCTCGATCCCTGGCGGCCGCGACGGCGGCGGTGCGGGACTGCACGCCGAGCTTGTCGTAGAGGTGGGCGAGGTGGGTCTTCACGGTGGCGCGGGAGACGAACAGCTCGCGTGCGATCTCCTCGTTGGAGCGCCCGGCGGCCACGAGGCGGAGCACGTCGAGCTCGCGTTCGGTCGGCGCGAGCGACGGTGCGCGGACCCGGCCCAGGAGCCGCTGCTGGATCGCAGGTCCGAGCGCGGTCTGCCCCGCAGCGGCCGCCCGGACGGCGCGCATCAGCTCGTCGGTGGGCGCGTCCTTGAGCAGGTACCCGGTGGCGCCGGCCTCGATCGCGGCGAGGATGTCGGCGTCGGAGCCGTAGGTGGTGATCACCAACACCGCCGGCCCGCCCGAGGCCACCAGCGTGCGCGCCGCGTCCGCGCCACTCAGCCGGCCGGCGCCGAACCGGAGATCGAGCAGCACCACGTCGGCGGTGTGGGTGGCGCACCAGCGCACGAGCTCCTCGGCCGTGTCCATCTCGGCGACGACCTGCATGTCGTCCTGAGCCTGGATCAGCGCGGACAGCCCGGCACGCACCACGGGGTGGTCGTCGGCGAGCACCACGTCGATCACTGCGCCTCCTCCGCCGGGCCCACCGGGATCGTCGCCGCGAGTGCGGTTCCCTCGCCGGCTGCGGTCTCCAGTGCCAGCGTGCCACCGAGCTCCTGCACACGCGAGCGCATCGCCGCCAGTCCATAGCCGCCGCCGGACGTGGGCGTCGCTTCCG
>NZ_JBMDXJ010000387.1:0-7776 GCF_048594945.1 Pseudactinotalea sp.
GCGACGACGAGCCCGCCGCCGTCGACGTGGCCGGCCTCGGCGTGGTGACCTCCGAAGGCTGGAGCCACCCGATCCCGGGCGTGGTGACCTTCCAGGGCAACTACGGCCAGCCCCGTGGCGGCTACATCCACGCCGGTGAAGACCTCTCGGCCCCGTTTGGCACACCCATCTACGCCGCGGCCGCCGGGGTCGTCACCCGAGCTTCGTGCCTGGGCTACGCCGGCCGCTCGCCCTGCAACATCATCATCAACCACGGACCCGACGAGGCCGGCCGGATCATTGAGACCTGGTACGTCCACATGTACCAGGCCGGTGTACTGGTCACCCAGGGCCAGCAGGTCGCCGCAGGCGAGAAGATCGCCCTGACCGGCAGCAACGGTAACTCCACCGGCCCACACCTGCACTTCGAGGTCCACCTCGGCGGCTCCACCACCGACCCCACGGCCTTCATGGCCGCCCGGGGTGTCGACCTGCGTGACCCCTCCGCCTCGGCCGCACCACCCGTGACCGCCGACGCGGCGGGGATTCTGGAGTTCGCGCGCCAGCAGATCGGCAAGCCCTACCTCTGGGGTGCTGCCGGCCCGGACAGCTACGACTGCTCCGGACTGACATCGCAGGCCTACGACCACGCGGGCCTGGTGCTGCCACGGACCTCGCGCGAGCAGTACGTCGCCACCGACCGCGTCTCCGAAGGCGAGCTACAACCCGGAGACCTCGTCTTCTGGAGCAGCGACGGCACCGCCGATGGCATCTACCACGTCGCCCTATACGCCGGCGGTGGCCGCATCGTGCAAGCACCAGCACCCGGCAAGACCGTCGAGGAGGTGACCCTGTGGCGCGACAACTTGTTCGCATTCGGACGACTGCCCTGACCGCCGTGCTGCTGTGCCTGCTGACCACCAGCTGCGCCCCCAGCACCACCGGCAAGCACACCGTGGCACCAGCCGCCGAAGCAACTACGCCGGCCGCTGACTCGAACAGAACCGGAACCGAAGCCGAAGCCGACGCCGGGGGAGTCGGTGGGGCAGAGGCCGACTACGTCGACCCCGACGAGGTCATCGCACCCTTACCAACCCCCGAGCCCGATCCACCCGGACTGGATGATCCCGCCAGCCACGGCCTCACAGTGGGGGACGAGACCGCCGCCCTGGCTATAGCCCAGGAGTTCGTTACGACTATCTGGACCTGGGACTACACCGACGACACCGACCGCGCCGGACTGATCCGCGCGCTGGCGCTGACCACACCCGAGCTGCAGCAGCAGTTGCAGCCCTGGGTCGAGGAGCCGCTCTACGGCCCGCAGCAATGGCAACAGCTCGCCGCCGCTGCAGGCATCGGCTCCACCGCCGAGGTCCTCACCGCCGCGCCCGCGCCCGAGGGTGCCTTCGACGCCGACACCTACACCGTCCAGCTGATCTACCGCACCTTCACCTTCACCGAGCAGGGCTACTACACCGCCCGCGACGAGGATCCCCGCTACGCCACCGTGCAACTGACCCGCACACCCGGCGACGGCTGGCTCGTGGCGGCGATGCCGAACCTGGAAGCCGAGCAAGTCATCGAGAGGCCCAGCCCATGAACGACGGCGGCATCGCTGTTCTGAGCCGGTCGCGCGTGGCGAGGGCGGTAGGCACAGTGATCTGTCTGCTGATCGTCGTGCTGTTCGCGGTGGCGTTGCTGCGCGATCTGCGCGCGGACGCGGCACCCGACCAGGGTGCGACCACCGCCGTCAGCAGCAGCGAGCACGTCACGCAGCTCCTCGCGCAGCTGGAGGTCGCCGAGGCCGACTCCGGCGCCGGTTACGACCGCGACCTGCTGTTCGGCGACCAGTGGTTGCCAGTGGGGGAGTGCCACACCCGCGCGGTCGTGCTCGCCCGCGACCTGACCCATCCGCAGTTCTCGGCCCGAACCCCGTGTCGGGTCACCGGAGGCGACCTGCTCGACCCCTACACCGAGACCACGCTCAGCTACCAGCCCGGCACCGGCACCATCGAGATCGACCACGTCGTCAGCCTCTTCAACGCCTGGACCACCGGGGCACAGGACTGGGGCGCCGCCACCCGGATCGCCTTCGCCAACGACACCACGAACCTGCTCGCCGTCAGCGCTGCCGCGAACCAGGACAAGGGCGGGTCCGCCGCTGATGAATGGACCCCGCCTAGCGCGGCGTTCGACTGCTCCTACGCCGCAATCCAGATCAGCATCAAGCACACCTACGACCTGTGGGTCACCCCCACCGAGAAGCAAGCCCTCACCGACCTGCTCCAGCAGTGCCAGTAACCGAAAGGACCGCCGCCATGAGCACCCCCGCTGTCGACGTCACGCTGATCATTGGCCCCCGCACCAGGCACCTGTACGCCGGCTACGACACCGGACAGACCTGGAACGGCTCACCCGTGCTCGGCTTCACCCACGCCCAGCTGCAAACCTTCATCGAACAAGGCGACGGCACCGACGCCAACGGCTACGGCCTGACCCGCGACCCCGCAGACGGCTTCCGGGACGTCACCTCGGCCACCCAATCCGAACCTGTCCCCACCCTGACCCTGGATGACCTCGACGGAGACCCGATCACCGTCTACCTGCCAGCCGGGCGAATCTGGGACCTGCACGACGGCAACCCCGCCGACTCGCTCTACAACGCCGACCTCGAATGCACCGCCTGCGGCGCCCACCTGGCCAACCCGCACGACCCCTCCTGCGCCACCACCGAAGCCATCGACCAGCATCGCCACGACCTCCCCGTCTGGCAGCAGCAACCCCCGCCGAGCCCCACGCCCGACATCGGGCCCGACATGTGACATCCCTCTAGGCGCGCCCACAAGGGCCAGGCACGCTGTACCCAGTTCCCGAGCGTCCCTACTACCCGCGGCGGTTGCCGGATGCCCGGGAATCCTTCCGGATGCCGTACCGACGAATGCCGTTACGACGAGCCAGCTGCGACACACGACGCTCGGACAACCCAAAGTCAGCCGCGATCGCGCGGTACTGCTCGCCAGCCCGCACCCGCGCCAGGATCGCCTGATCCCGCTCCCTCAGGTCCGGCAGCCCCGCCGCGGCCAGGACGCAGGCACGGTCGCCGCAGGTAGCGCGTTTGCGGCCCAGAGCGCACCACCGGACGCCACACGAGGGACACTCCTGGACCACCAGCGCCGGCCCACGCCCAAACGCCCGTCCACCACCCAGCAGCGGGCGGCCGGCGTAAAACCGGGCGACATGCGCTGGACACAATCGGTGTTTCAGTGCCGCACGCCCACACCCACCGATCCGACACGCGCCCGGCTCCCCGATCAGCTCCAGATCAGGGTCTTGGTCCCGCGCCTCTGCGAGCCAGAACCCCAAAATCAGACGCGCAATCTCGCTGACAGGAAGCCCGACCGCGGGAGCGACGCGCGAGATCGGGACGCCGGCCGCGTGCCACGCCGCCGCCCGCGCCACCGGACCCGTCCCGTACACCAACATCGCTGCCTCCCAACGACTGAGCCTGAACGCCGATTCGCTCGACGCTGGCCACGACGAACGCGTTTTGGCGTCATCTCTCCGAGTTCGGCCGACCGCGACGGTCAGCGCTAGCCGGCTGCGCGCCCCGGGGACGCCGGCGGACACCGGCCTCATCGAGCGATCGGCGCACGGCGCTCTGCGACCGACCCGTCAGCTCGCCAAGCTCGCGCAGTGACCGACCAGCGGCGTACTCGGCGGCCACGAACTCACGAAGCCGCTGCCGCTGCTCGGGAGACTGGCCCTGCGTCCCCGCGGTTCCGACGAACTGCGGCAGCACACGCAAAGCCGGTCGACTCGGGTAGACCATCTCGACGCCGCTCAGCCCCAGCAACCGGGCGAGGTGAAAGGCGAGCAATACGAGTCATCATGTCGCTCGGAGTAGTTAGTCATGTTCGCGGTCGGCTTCCCACAATTCGGGCAGGCCCAATGCGGTCCAGGACAGGTGCGGCTGTTATGACCCTCAAACCCGCACTCACTGCACGCCATCGCGTCAGCCTACCGATCTACGAAGCCTCAGAACCGCCTAGCATGCCGTCATGCGGCGAGCGTCAACGATCGACATCGAGTACATCCTCGACAAGCTGTACCACTCAGCCACCGACGAACGCGACAAGGGTGACAAGTTCGAGCGGTTGATCAGGAAGTACCTCCTCGTAGAGCCGTTGTTCGCTGACCGATTTGACGAGGTGTGGCGCTGGAGCGACTGGCCTGAGCGCGGCAGCCGGCCTGACCGTGGCATCGACCTGATCGCACGCGAACGCGAGACCGGCGATCTGGTGGCGGTGCAGTGCAAGTTCTACGATCCCGCCCACTACCTGACCAAGCCTGACATCGACTCGTTCCTCTCGGAGTCCGGCAAGGAGCCGTTCCGATCGCGGCTGGTGGTCTCCACGACCGACCTGTGGAACACGGCGGCCGAGGCGGCTATCGCGGACCAGACAAAGCCGGTGAGCCGGATCGGGCTCAACGACCTAGTCGAGTCCGCGATCGACTGGGCACAATTCGACTTCGACACTCCCGAGGTGCTCACCACCAAGGGCCGCAAGCCGCCGCGTCCGTACCAGATCACTGCTCTACAGGCTGTGCGAGACGGGCTCGCCAGCGGTGATCGTGGCCAGCTGATCATGGCCTGCGGCACCGGCAAGACCATCACCGCCCTGCGGATCGCCGAAGACCTGGTTCCCCTGGGCGGCCGGGTGCTGTTCCTGGTGCCCTCCATCGCACTGCTGTCCCAGACCCTGAAGGAGTGGTCGACCGAAGCAGAGCACTCCCTGCGTACCTTCGCGGTGTGCTCCGACGTTAAGGTCGGGCGCACAGGCTCCGAGGACATGTCCGTGGTCGATCTGGCCATCCCCGCCACCACCAACCCGGCCAAGCTCGCCGAGCGCGCGAGCACTTCCGCCGATGGTCGGCTGACGGTGGTGTTCGCGACCTACCAGTCGATCGACGTGGTGGCCCAAGCCCAGCAGCAGGGATTGCCAGGTTTCGACCTGGTGATCTGCGACGAGGCACACCGCACCACCGGCGTCACCATCGCAGGAGCCGACGAATCAGCGTTCGTCCGGGTGCACGACCCCGCCTACCTGCAGGCAACCAAGCGGCTCTACATGACCGCCACTCCGCGGCTGTATGACGACAACTCCAAGGCCAAAGCAGGGCAGGCCAACGCCGTCCTGGCATCGATGGATGACGAGGACACCTACGGGCCCGAGTTCTACCGGCTCGGGTTCGGCCAGGCCGTCTCCGAGGGGTGGCTGACCGACTACAAGGTGTTGGTGCTCACCGTCGACGAAGGCGCCGTTGCCGAGACGTTCCAGCAGGACCTGTCCAGCAACGGTGAGCTGACGCTGCCCGACGTCGCAAAGATCGTGGGCTGCTGGAACGCCATGGCCAAGCGCATGGCGGGATCGGAGTCCTTCACGGCAGACCCCTCCCCGATGCGCACCGCGGTGGCGTTCGCTGCCAATATCAAGACCTCGCAACGGTTCGCCGACACCTTCGAGCAGATTGCCGGCACCTACCTCGACAAGATCCGCTACTCCGGCGAGGAGCTGGGCGACCGGGCGCTTGAGGCGCACGTGCAGCACGTGGACGGCACCATGAACATGCTGCGCCGCGGTGAGCTCATGGACTGGCTCAAGACTCCCGGCAAGGACGGGGCCAACGAGGCCCGCATCCTGTCCAACGCGAAGTGCCTATCTGAGGGCGTCGACGTGCCAGCGCTGGATGCGGTGATGTTCCTCAACCCCCGCAAGTCCGTCGTCGACGTCGTGCAGTCGGTCGGCCGGGTGATGCGATTGGCGCCCGGCAAGCAGTACGGCTACATCATCTTGCCCATCGCTGTGCCGGCCGGCTCCACACCTGAGGCGGCGCTGGCCGACAACGAACGCTTCCGGGTGGTGTGGGAGGTGCTTCAGGCGCTCCGTGCCCACGACGAACGCTTCAACGCCATGGTCAACAAGATCGAGCTGAACAAGGGCAAACCTGGGCAAGTCGAGATCTTCCACGTCCCCGGCGCCGGTGCCGGTGACAGGGACCAGGACGGCTCGACTCCAGTGTCGCCCGTCGCTGTGCAGCCCACTCTGGAACTAGAAGCGCTCGAGGACTGGCGGGAAGCTATCTACGCCAAGATCGTCCAGAAAGTCGGATCCCGCCGCTACTGGGAGACCTGGGCCAAAGACGTCGCCCAGATCGTGGAGGCCCACACAGCCCGGCTGCACGCGACGATCGCGAACCCCGCCACACCGGAACTGGCAGACCGGTTCGAGGAGTTCGTCGAGGCCCTCAGAGCCAACCTCAACGACTCCATCACCCGGGATGGGGCAATCGACATGCTCTCCCAGCACCTAGTGACCCGCCCGGTCTTCGACGCGCTGTTTCCGGGGTATGCGTTCACTCAGCACAACCCAGTGGCCACCGTGATGCAGACGATGCTCACCGCGCTGGAGGGCTCGCACCTTGAGGCCGAAACCGAGTCCCTGGAGGGCTTCTATGAATCCGTGCGGATGCGCGCCGCCGGCATCGACAACGCCGCCGGCAAGCAGAAGGTGATCGCCGAGCTGTACGAGAAGTTCTTCAAGCTCGCGTTCCCACGCATGGCTGACTCCCTCGGCATCGTCTACACCCCAGTGGAGATCGTCGACTTCATTCTGCGGTCAGTCAACGACCTGCTAGTCACCGAATTCGGCACCACCATCAGCGCCGAAGGAGTCCACGTGCTGGACCCCTTCACAGGTACCGGCACGTTCATCACTCGGCTGCTCGCCTCGGGGCTGATCGAGCCCGAGGACCTGGCTCGCAAGTACACCAGCGAGCTGCACGCCAACGAGATCACCCTGCTCGCCTACTACATCGCGGCAGCGAACATCGAGGCCACCTACCGGGAACTCACCGCTGGCTTTGACGCTCAGACCCCTGCCGGGGGAGTGGGTGCTTCCGCGGAAGGTACCGCGGCCGAGTGGGTTCCGTTCGGCGGGATCGTGCTCGCCGACACCTTCCAGATGACCGAGCACGAGGACACCCTGGACCAGGGATTCTTCGCGAAGAACTCCGAGCGGGCCGAGCGTCAACTCGGCCTCGACATTCGCGTCATCGTCGGCAACCCGCCCTACTCAGTCGGGCAGAGCAGCGGCAACGACAACAACGCCAACCTGCGCTACCCGACCCTCGACGGTCGGATCGAGGACACCTACGCCAAGCGCTCGAGCGCGACGAACAAGAACAGCCTCTACGACTCCTACGTCCGAGCGATCCGTTGGGCTAGCGATCGAATCGGCGACGCCGGCGTGGTCGGGTTCGTCACCAACGGCGGCTTCATCGACGCCAACACCGCCGACGGACTACGTAAGACCCTCGCCGACGAGTTCAGCGCGCTCTACGTCTACAACCTGCGTGGTAACCAGCGCACCGCCGGGGAACTGTCCCGAAAGGAAGGTGGCAAGGTCTTCGGCGCCGGATCGCGGAACACCGTGGCCATCACCTACCTCGTGAGGCGACCTGACGGCCCCGCAGCCGCGGCCCGTCGGTACCGCGACATCGGCGACTACCTCACACGAGAAGAGAAGCTCGCCATCGTCGCCAGCGACCACCTCGCGTCGGTCGAATGGGAGCCGATCACACCCAACGCCGCCGGTGACTGGATTAACCAACGCGGGGACGACTTCGAGACCTACCAACTGCTCGGTGAGAAGTCTGGAGAGGACGCGGTCTTTGGGCTCTTCTCCGGAGGTGTCAAGACCAACCGCGATGCGTGGGTCTACAACTTCAGCGCCGACC
>NZ_JBMDXJ010000388.1:0-14498 GCF_048594945.1 Pseudactinotalea sp.
TGCGCCGCAGCCCGGGAACCGCCTCGCGCAGGTTGGTCGGCTTCTTATCGCGCGACATCGGCGAGCGCTCCCTCCGGCAGCCGGGCGTCGATCACCTCGAGCGACGTGGCCAGCACGTGGTCCCAGTCGTGTCGTCGCGCGTGTCCCGGTGCCTCGTCTCGGATCTGCTGTCGATGCCCGACGGCGGAGCGCAGGTTCGCGATCGCACTCGCCAGGGCTCGTGGGTCGCCGGGCGCGACGAGCTCGCCCCAGCGGCCGTGCTCGAGCAGGGCCGGGATCGAGCCCACGGTGCTCGCGATCACCGGGAGCCCGGCGGCCAGGTATTCGTACACCTTGAGCGGTGAGAAGTACTCGGTGCCCTCGCCGGGGTACGGGGCGGTCGCGACGTCCATGCGGCGCAGCAGCGCCGGGATCTCCTCGGGTGCCACGGCGCCGGTGCGTTCGACCGCGGAGGCGATCCCGAGGCTCTCGGCCAGGGCGTCGAGGCCCGTCGCCTGGGGGCCGTCGCCGACCACGAGGCACCGCACGTCCTGCTCGTCCGCGCGCAACAGCGCCACGGCGTCCAGCAGGTGCTCCACCCCGTGCCACGGCTTCAGGGTGCCGACGAAGCCCACGGTCATCGGCTGGTGGGCGCCGACCACGGGGCCGGCGGCCGGGGTGATCCGGCGCGTATCCACACCGTTCGGCACCACGGCCACACGTGCGTGCGGCACCAGACCCCGCACCCACGCGGCGACGCCCTCACTCACGCAGCTGACGCCGTCGGCTGTGGCCATGACCGAGTGACCCACAGCGGTCGCGGCGGCCTCGTCCACCAGCACCCGATGGGTGCGCTGCTCGTCGATCAGCGGCGCGTTCACCTCCACGAGCGAGCGGACCCCGTGTCGCAGCGCCCACGCCGTCGCGGTCCGACCCCACAGGGCGTAGCGCTCGTAGACCAGGTCGATCTCGCCGTCGGCGGCAATCTGTGCCAGGACGTCGGCGACCGCCGCGTCGCTGGCCTGCGCAGCGAGCTCCCGGGCGCGCGGCTCGCCACCCGGCACACCGGGGAGGGCGTGCACGACGACGTCGCTCAGGTCCGCGGGTGCCTCGCCCCCGGTCCTGGTGCAGGCGAGATGGACCTCGACGCCGCGGCGGCGCAGCACGCGCAGGATCGCCTGCACGTGGACCGATGCGCCCTTGCGACCGAACACTGGGATGCCTGGGTCGGTGCACACGTAGACCACACGACGCAGCTCGCGGGCACTCACGCGACCACCGCCTGCAGCGGGCGAGCCTGTCGCACGTGGGCGAACAGCCGACCGAGCGCCGCGCTGTTGCGCGCTGTGTCGAAGTGCTCCTCCACGTGCGAGCGGCCCTGGCGGGACAGCGCGTCGGCGAGTGCGCCGTCGTCGAGGATCCGCGCGATCGCCGAGGCGAGCGCGGTGGGGTCGGCCTCGGGCACGAGCAGGCCCGTGTCGCCGTCGAGCACCGCTTCGGGGATGCCGGTCACCGGCGTGGAGACCACCGGGGTGCCCAGCGCCATCGACTCCAGCAGCACGGTCGGCAGCCCGTCGCGGTTGCCATCGGTGCCGACCACGCACGGGGCCGCGAACGCGCCCGAGGTGGCGACGAGCTGCCGGACCCGGTGCTGCGGCAGCGCGCCGTGGAACGTCACGAGCTCGGTCAGCCCGAGCCGATCACGGGTCGCGAGCAGTGCGTGCTCCTCGGGCCCGGTTCCGGCGATCTCCACCGGCACCGGGGTACCGGCATCACGCAGCAGCGCCGCCGCGGTCAACAGGTCGCCGAAGCCCTTCTTCTCCACCAGCCGGCCCACGGCGGCGACCCGGCGCTCGCGTGGCCCCGTGTGGGGTGTGAAAGCCGTGAGGTCGAGCCCGTTGTAGAGCCGGATCACACGGTCGGCGTCGGCGCCGAACGTGCGCTGCAGGTGGGCGAGGTTGTAGTCCGAGACCGTGACCACGAAGTCGGCCTCACGCAGCTTGACGGAGAGGTCGTCATGCACCACGTCCGCGTGGAAGATGTCCTTCGCGTGCGCCGTGAACGAGTAGCCGATGCCCGCGATCCTGGCCGCGACACGCGCCACGGTGGTGGCGGTCGAGCCGAAGTGGGCGTGCAGGTGAGTGAGCCCATCGGCCCGGGCGCGCGCAGCGAGATCGGCTGCCGCGGCGGCCTCGTCGGGCGTCACCGACAGCAGCAGGTCGAGGTGCGCGCCGAGGTCGGGGAGGGTGTCCTGCCGGGTGCGCAGCAGCTGCCACAGCTCAGACGGTCGGAGCTTGGCCGGCAGGTACGTGACCGGGGCCCGCAGCTCGGCCAGTGCGGGGTGGAAGCGGCCATCCACGGGGTGGCGCATCGAGTAGACCGCCAGATCGGTGCCGGCGGCCTCGAGTGCGAGCATCTCGGTGAGCACGAAGGTCTCGGAGAAGCGGGGGTACATCTTGAGGACGTACCCGATCCGGTCAGACATGGGCATGGGCGTTCTCCTCGATGCGTGCGGTGATGACGGCATCGGCGAGCGCGGGGATGCGGGCGAGGCCGTCGAGGTCGATGGGGTGCGGGTCGGGGTTGCGGCGGACCGCACGTGCCAGCCACTCGGCGATCGCCGGCGGCCGCGCGAGGCTCGCGTGCATCGTCTCCAGATGCGTGACGGCGGCGAGCTGGTGCGCGCGGATCGCCTGCTCCAGCCGGGGGCGAGTACGTGGCACCACGAGGACCGGAGCGCCCGTGGCCAGGACCTCGCACACCGTGTTGTAGCCGCCCATCGTCACCACCGCGCGGGCGCGCCGCACCAGCGGGAGCGTGGAGGGCACGAACGGGAGCACGAGCAGGTCGTGGCGGCGGGCCGCCCGGCGCTGCAGCAGGTGCAGCGTGCGCTTGGGCACGTACGGCCCGGTGACCAGCACCTTCACGTAGCCGCGCGGTGCCGGAGCCGCCGCGAACGACTGAGCCAGCTCCACGCCGTCCTGACCTCCGCCGAGCAGCCCGAGAACGAACGGCTGCGCCGGGACATTCGCACCGCCGTCGGCCTCCCAGCCGCGCCCCGCGCTCAGGTAACCGGTCGAGCGGATCCGCCCCGCGAGGGCGTCGAGGCCGTAGGCCGCGACCGGGTCGTGCACAGCGGGATCGCCGTAGCTCCACACCTGGTCGTAGTGCGAGAGCACGGTCGCGGTGGTGTCCTCTCGCACCCACTCGCGCCGGGTGGTCTCCGGATCGTCGAGCACGTCGCGCAGCCCGAGCACCATGGCCGGCCCGTTCCCGGCGGCACGGGCGCGGGACAGGTCGCCGAGCGTGCCGTCGAGCTCTCCGTGCAGACCGCGGGCGTGCTTGTCCACGATCACGAGGTCCGGGGCGAACTCGGCGAGCGCGGCACTGGTGCGGGTACCCCGCTCGGTGAGCGTGTCCGCGAGGGTGCCGCGGCGCGCGTGGGACAGATAGCTGCCATCCCGGTCCTTGCGCACCGCCGGGATCGGGACCAGCCGCGCACGCGGCGGCAGCGCGAGCGCCTCGGCTCCAGGTGCGCCACTGATCAGCAGCGTCTCGGTGCCCGCATCGGCGCGGCCGAGTGCTGCAGCGATCTCGATGTTGCGTCGAATGTGGCCAAGGCCTTGACTGTCGTGCGAGAAGAGGGCGACGCGTCGCGCTCGGCTCATGGCACACCTCGTGGTCTTCCGTGGGGCAGGGTGTCGAACGAATGACGAGATTGCTGCCCGGCGATGAGATCGGGATGAACGAACTCTGAGAGGGCTCTCATGAAGGAACCGCAGATCGGACGACCCGGCGGCAGCGACGAGCGGCCGGCCATCTTCTTCACCGGGCCCGAGGAGTTCCGTGCCTGGTTGGAGGCCAACCACGCCACGGCGAGCGAGCTCTGGATGGGGTTGAACGGCAAGCACGTGCCCGACCGTGGCCTCACCTGGGCGCAGGCGGTGCCCGAGGCGCTGTGCTTCGGTTGGATCGACTCGGTGAGCCAGCGCATCGACGCCGACTCGCGCCGGCAGCGCTGGACACCCCGCAAGCCCGCCTCGAACTGGAGCGCCGTCAACATCGCCCACGTCGAGCGGCTGCAGGCCGAGGGCCGGATGCACCCGGCCGGCCTCGCGGCGTTCGAGCGCCGGACCGCGGAACGGTCCGGTGTCTACTCCTACGAGAACCCCGCCGAGGAGCTCACACCCGAGCAGGCGGCGGCCCTGGCGAGCGACGCGGCGGCGAGCGCCTTCTGGGAGCAGGCCACGCCGTCGTACCGGCGCGCCGTGATCAACTGGCTGAACGGAGCCAAACGCGAGCAGACCCGCGCCGACCGGCTCGCGACGTTCCTCGCCGACTCCGCCGACGGTCGGCTGATCCCGCCGCAGCGCTACGGCGACCGCCCGACGTGGGCCGACCGCGCAGCCGCCGCTGCCGCCCGCGCTGTGTCCGGCCGCTGACGAGATCGTCACTCCGGCGCGAGCACGTCAGCGCACGCACACGATCTCGCGCCACAGTGACGATCTCGTCGGGGCGCGTGCTCCTAGGGTGAGCGTGTGAAGCCTCCCGCGACCGACCCCACCCTCGTCGAGCGACTGCGAGCCGACCTCGAGAAGGCGCGCTACGCCGTCGGGCATCTCGCCGATGTTCTCGGGGGGAGCGCGGTCGCGGCCCTCGACCGCGAGAACGGGTTGCCGGCGGTGCTCGCCGCGAGAGCCAGCGACGATCCTGCCGCCACGCTGGCGCGACTGCTCACGCTCGGAGACCCGGTCCCGCACGCCGTCGCCGAGCGCGCCCTGCCGAGTCTCGGCGTCGAGGGAGCGCGACAGCTCGGGCTGGTGGCCACGGACGGCGAGACCGCCCGCGGCGTCACCGACATCCGCCCCATCGACATCGGCGACCGCGCGTGGTGGCTCGCGTCCGACCAGGACTCCTCGACCACGGACCGCCCGGTGGAGCCGGACCACGTGCTCGGGGTCGGCGGCGCCTCCCGCACGCTGGCCGAGCTGACCGTGCGCACCCCGGTGGCGCGGGCGCTCGACCTCGGCACCGGCTGCGGGGTGCAGGCGCTCATGCTGAGCGCGCACGCCGACACGGTCACCGGCACCGACATCTCCACGCGCGCTCTGGCGTACGCCCGCTTCAACGCGATGCTCAACGCGGTCGAGGTGGACCTGCGCGAGGGCTCGATGCTCGAACCCGTCGCGGACGAGCGCTTCGACCTCGTGGTCACCAACCCGCCGTTCGTCATCACCCCGCGGTCGGGCGCGCTCGCCACCTACACCTACCGCGACGGCGGCCGCGCGGGCGATGACCTCGTGCGCGACCTGGTCACCTCGGTGGGCAGCGTGCTCGCGCCCGGTGGGCTGGTGCAGATGCTCGGTAACTGGGAGATCCCGCGCGGCCGCCGCTGGACAGAGCGCGTCACCGAGTGGCTCGATGCCAGCGGCCTCGACGGCTGGGTGGTCCAGCGCGAGGTCCTCGACCCGGCTCACTACGCCGAGACCTGGCTTCGCGACGGCGGGATCTCACCCGAGCGCGACCGCGCGGCCTGGGAGGCCGCTGCCGAGGCGTGGATGGCCGACTTCGCTGCCCGTCAGGTCAGCGGGATCGGCTTCGGCTATCTCGTGCTGCGCAAACCGATGGTCGCCGGCGGTGCTCGCCAGCACCGGTTGGAGGAGGTCGACGGGCCGGTGGGGCCGGCGCTGGGGGAGCGGGTGGCGGCCTCACTGCGGGTGACCGACCTGCTGGGCGGGCTCAGTGAGGAGGCGGTGCTCGAGCTGGCGCCCGTGGTCGCCGCCGACGTGACCGAAGAACGTCACCACCTGCCTGGCGAGCCCGACCCGAGCGTGATCCTGCTGCGCCAGGGCGGCGGCTTGGGGCGCGTGGTGCGCGCGGACACGTTGCTGGCGGCGGTGGTCGGTGCCTGCGACGGCGACCTCACGCTCGGGCAGATCACAGCGGGCGTCGCGGTGCTGCTGGAGGAGCCCGTGGGCGAGGTGCGCGCGTCGGTGCTGCCTGCGGTGCGGGAGCTGCTCGTCGACGGCCAGCTCACGCTGCCGTGAGGGCTGATGCTCTCGCTCAGGTCTCCGTTGGTGCGTCGCGCCGCCTCGCCAGCACGGTGATGACCAGCGTGGCGGCGATGACGGTCAGCGCCATGCCCACGCCCGCATAGGCACGCAGGCCGGAAGCGACCGCGTCACGGACCACCGTCAGCAGGGCTGCTCCGTCCGACGCGAGCCGTTCGGCGGTCAGGATCCCGTCCGGTGGGCTGGCACCCGCGGCTGCCCGGGCCCACGGGGGCGTCGAGGGTGGGAGGTGGGCAGCCATCGACATCCTGTAGACGACGAGTACGACCGTGCCGCCGAGTGCGATCCCTGCTGCGGACCCGAGCTCACCGCCGACCTCCTGAGCCGCCGCTGCGGATCCGGCCCGCTCCGCGGGAGCGTTCGAGATGATCTGGTCACTCACGAGCGCCATCGCCAGCCCGTGCCCGAACGCGATGACCGCAGACCCGGCGACGAGGATCCCGGCTGGTGTGCCGGCGTCAGCGACCACGACGAGGATCGCCGCCCCGATCGCGACGACGATCAACCCGCCTGCGATGACGACAGGCGGGCGCAGGGTCGAGGCAAGGCGAGGTGCGATCAGCGCACCCGCGATGTTGACGACGATGTAGGGCACCGTCCAGAACCCGGCCTCCAGCGGCGAGAGATCCACGACCCACTGCAGGTACTGCGTGAACAGGAAGAAGATCCCCACCACGCCGACGCCGACCAGCAGAAGTGTCGCGAGCGACGTGGCGATGCGGCGATCAGCGAGGACAGCGAGGTCGAGCAGAGGGTCGCGAAGACGCCGCTGCCGCCGCACGAACAGGATCAGCGCGGCCAGGCCGGCGACCGCGACCACGAGCGCCCTGGTGCGAGCCGCACCGCTATCGGCCGCGGCCGCGAGCTCCTGCAGCCCGTACACGAGCGCGAGCACTCCGAGCACGGACATCAGCACGCTCGCGGCGTCCACCGAGCCTGATGCGGACCGCGTGTCCGACCGCTGCGGGAGGAGCACCGGCCCTGCGAGCAGGAGCGCCAGCAGCAGTGGCACGTTGATGAGGAAGACCGAGCCCCACCAGAAGAACTCGAGCAGGACGCCGCCGAGCACAGGTCCGATCGCCCCGCCCGCGGTGAACCCACTGAACATGATCGCGATGGCGAGGCGGCGCTGCGCATCGTCGCGGAACATCGTCCGCAGCAGCGAGAACAGCGACGGCATCAGGGTGGCGCCCGCTACGCCCATCAGCGCGCGCGCCACGATGAGCATCATCGGCGTGGTGGAGAAGGCAGCGAGCACCGAGAAGCCTGCGAAGGCCGCGGACCCGATCAGCAGCAGTCGGCGAGGGCCGACACGGTCGCTCAGGCGCCCCATCGTGACGAGGAAGCCGGCGATGACGAAGCCGTACACGTGGGTGATCCACAGCGACTGTGTCGCAGTCGGGTGCAAGGCCGCGCTGAGCGTCGGCATCGCGAAGAAGAGAACCGTGAGGTCTGTCGCGAGCACGAGCATCGGGAGCAGCAGCAAGAGGAGGCCTGCCCACTCCAGCCGCGTGGCTCGAGCCTCGGGTGGGCGTTCCTGGATCAGGTCCTCGTGACCGGTCATGGGGCGTCTCCGGGTTCCGGGCTACATAGTGTTACGTTACGAGTGTAACGCTACCGTAGCATTCCCCACATGGCTACCGAACGTGCATCGACCACCGCCGGTGGTCGGCCGCGAGACCCTCGGATCGGCGACGCCGTGCTGACGGCGACGCTCGAGCTGCTCGAGACCTCGCCGTACGACGCGCTCGCGATCGAGGAAGTCGCGCGACGCGCCGAGACCTCACGACCGGCGATCTATCGCCGATGGCCGGGCCGTGCGCACCTGGTGCTGGCGGCGATCGCCACGAGGCTCGCTGTTCCGGAGCCGCCGGACACAGGCTGCACGCTCTGCGACCTGGACGAAGGCTTCGGGGTCTTCCTCGAGGCCTATCGCACCATCCGCCCCGAGATCCTCACGGCGCTCTACGCCGAGTGCGCTGCCGATCCTGAGCTGAGGTCGCGCTACGCCGCAACGGTCGTCGATCCGGCGCGGGCCGCGGTCGGTCGCACGCTCGAGCGCGCTGTCGCGAGGGGTGACCTGCGGGAGGAGACCGACCGTGATCTGCTCCTCGACCTGGTCGGAGCGCTCGTGCACCACCGCGCAGCGTTCGGTGAGCACCACCTGACCGGGGCCGAAGCGGCCGGCGCCATCGAGATGCTCCTCCGCGGCGCTGCGGTCGACTACGACGCTCTGCTCGCCCACAGCGAGAAGGTCGAGCACATCGGCCACCCGGCCAGCCACCCCGGTGCGCCGCACTGATGAGACGACCGAGCCGTCGAACCGTTACGGTGTCGGCGTGAACGAGGGCGATGTGGCGGTGCAGCGGCCGAGCGGTGGCGCAGCATCCCCCGGCACTCGGGCGCTGGCACCGGGCGTGCTGGCACCGGCCATCGCCGCTGTGGTGAGCCTGCTGCTGGTCGTCGTCACGTGGCGGCTGTTCGTGGTCACCCCCCGCGGCCAGATGGTCGAGGAGGCGGCACGCATCGGGTCCCGCGAGACCCGGGACTCCCTCTCGGACGTCACGGGGCTGCTACTGGACGCCGTGACCGTGCCGTCGGTCGTGATCGTGGTGATCGCTGCGGTGCTGATCGCGCTCGTGCAGAAGCGCTGGTCGATCGCGATCGCGGCGATCGTGGTGCTGGTCGGAGCGAACCTCACCACACAGGTACTGAAAGAGGTGCTGGAGCGGCCGGTCGAGGATGCCTCCCCGATCGTGCTCAACTCGTTTCCTTCCGGTCACGCCACCGTGGCCGCCTCGGTTGCGGCGACCGCGCTCCTCGTGCTCCCGATCCGGTGGCGACCGCCGGCGGCGGTGCTCGGGGCCTTTCTCGCTGCAGTGCTCGGCATCTCGACGATGATCGGTAACGAGGTGGCCGCCTGGCACCGGGCCTCGGACGTGGTGGCAGCGATGCTCATCGCCGCGCTCTGGTACTTCCTTGCCGAGACCGTGCTGGCGGCGATCGCGCAGCGTCACGGCGAGTCCGGTTCGGGCGGCAACCCGCCCCGTGCGCTCGTGAAGATCCCGCTGCGGATCCTCACGGTGCTCGGCACGATCTGCCTCGGGCTCGGCGGAGGTGCATTGGCCGCGACTGCGGTCCGCGCCCCCATCACCACCGATCTCGGCTATCAGGTCGCGTTCCTGGGCTCGGTGCTCGGTGTGGCCGCCGTCGCGTTCTTCACTCTCGCGATGATGCTCCGGCTCCGACCGCATCACCCGCGGCCTCAGGCGGACCCGCTCTGAGGCGCTGACAGACCTTCCGGAACCCTCTCGGGGAACGGAACCCGAGCCCGCTCGGGTACAGTCCGGCACCGAGAGCGCACCGGAACCGACATCCGGGCGGGGAGCGCCGCCGTCGGGAATCGAACGAACCGGCCTCGAACGAGAGCCGGGAAGGAGATCACGCGTGGCAGGACGCAAGCTCGTCATCGTCGAGTCGCCGGCCAAGGCCCGCACGATCGCGGGGTACCTGGGCAAGGACTTCGACGTCGAGGCGAGCGTGGGCCACATCCGTGACCTCCCGCAGCCCTCGGAGCTGCCGGCGGAGATGAAGAAGGGGCCGTACAAGAAGTTCGCGGTCGACGTGGAGAACGGGTTCGACCCCTACTACGTGGTCTACCCGGACAAGAAGAAGAAGGTCGCCGAGCTCAAGAAGCTCCTCAAGGACGCCGACGAGCTCTACCTCGCCACCGATGAGGACCGCGAGGGCGAGGCGATCGCCTGGCACCTGCTGGAGACCCTCAAGCCCAAGGTCCCGGTCAAGCGGATGGTGTTCCACGAGATCACCCGGGAGGCGATCGAGCGCGCTCTCGGCGCGACGCGGGACATCGACGACCGGCTGGTCGACGCCCAGGAGACCCGCCGCATCCTCGACCGGTTGTACGGCTACGAGATCTCGCCGGTGCTCTGGCGCAAGGTGCGTCAAGGGCTGAGCGCAGGGCGCGTGCAGTCGGTCGCGACCCGGATGGTGGTGGACCGCGAGCGCGAGCGGATGGCGTTCGTCAAGGCCTCCTACTGGGACCTGCGTGGCCAGTTCAGCCACGACGGCTCGCCCACGTTCCCGGCCCGCCTGATGACGCTCGACGGCGTCAAGGTCGCGCAGGGGCGGGACTTCGCCGACGACGGGTCGCTGAAGGCGAAGAACGCGGTGGCCCTCGATGAACAGGCCGCGACCTCGTTGGTGAGCGCACTGCAGGAGGCGGCCTTCGCCGTCAGAAGTGTCGAGACCAAGCCCTACACCCGCCGTCCGGCGGCGCCGTTCACCACCTCCACGCTGCAGCAGGAGGCCTCACGCAAGCTGCGATGGAGCTCGAACCAGACCATGCGCACCGCGCAGGGGCTGTACGAGAACGGCTACATCACCTACATGCGCACCGACTCCTCGGCGTTGTCGAGCCAGGCGATCGCGGCTGCGCGCCGGCAGGCGACCGAGCTGTACGGCGCGGACTTCATCCCCGAGAAGCCCCGCTTCTACGGCAAAGCCGCCAAGGGCGCGCAGGAGGCGCACGAGGCGATCCGGCCCGCCGGTGACTCGTTCCGCACCCCGGGCCAGGTCTCCCGAGAGCTCTCCGGTGACCAGTTCAAGCTCTACGAGCTGATCTGGAAGCGCACCGTGGCCTCGCAGATGGCCGACGCGAAGGGCTCGACGGCGACCATCAGGTTG
The DNA here is from genome assembly GCF_048594945.1 of Pseudactinotalea sp. Classification (NCBI taxonomy): domain Bacteria; kingdom Bacillati; phylum Actinomycetota; class Actinomycetes; order Micrococcales; family Cellulomonadaceae; genus Pseudactinotalea; species Pseudactinotalea sp. Next base: position 10,755 of record NZ_JBMDXJ010000388.1, read on the forward strand.
GGTGCGACAGCCGCGACCGGGCAGGACGCCGAGTTCGGAGCCTCGGGCACCGTGATCACGTTCCGCGGGTTCCTCGCCGCGTACGAGGAGGGTCGCGACGTGGAGCGGTACGGCGACGCCTCCGACAAGGAGACTCGCCTGCCGGACGTGGCCGAGGGTGCACCGCTGACCGCCGAGGATCTCGCCGCCGAAGGCCACGAGACCTCGCCGCCGCCCCGGTACACCGAGGCGAGCCTGGTCAAGGCGCTGGAGGAGCGGGGAATCGGGCGACCGAGCACCTACGCCTCCACGATCTCGACGATCACCGACCGCGGCTACGTGGACCGCCGCGGGCAGGCGCTCGTGCCAACCTGGCTCGCGTTCGCCGTGACGCGGCTGATCGAGGAGAACTACGCGCGGCTGATCGACTACGACTTCACTGCCGGCATGGAGGCCGACCTCGACTCGATCGCGCAGGGCGAGCGGGACCGGGTGGACTGGCTGACCGGGTTCTACTTCGGCCGTGACGGCGACGAGGGCCTCAAGGACATGGTGGCCGACGCCGCCGAGATCGATGCGCGGCAGGTCAACTCGATCCCGCTGGGTGACGACATCGTGCTGCGGGTGGGTCGGTACGGGCCCTACCTGGAGTCAGCGGTTCCTGCGCCCGAGGGCGAGACCCCGAAGCGGGCGAGCGTGCCGGAGGAACTGGCCCCCGACGAGCTGACGCCCGAGCGCGCCCGCGAGCTGATGGAGCAGGCCGCGACCACGGGTGACGACGGCCGACCGCTCGGCACCGACCCGGAGTCCGGACACGAGATCGTGGTCAAGAACGGCCGATTCGGTCCGTATGTGACGGAGATCCTGCCGGAACCGACCGAGGGCGAGGCCGAGAAGCCGAAGAAGGGCAAGGGCAAGGCCGCCAAGCCCAAGCCGCGCACGGCGTCGCTGTTCAAGGACATGTCGGTGGAGAGCGTGGACCTCGAGGCCGCGCTCAAGCTGCTGTCGCTGCCCCGCGTGGTCGGCACCGTCACCGAGGGCGAGGGTGACGAGGCCAAGCAGGTCGACATCACCGCGCAGAACGGGCGCTACGGGCCGTACCTGAAGAAGGGCACCGACTCCCGCAGTCTGGAGACCGAGCAGCAGTTGTTCGACATCACGCTCGAGCAGGCGCTGGCGATCTACGCCCAGCCCAAGCGCGGCCGCGGTGCCGGCACCGCCAAGCCGCCGCTGGCCGAGTTCGGCGAGGACCCGGTCTCGGGCAAGCCGGTGGTCGTCAAGGACGGTCGCTTCGGCGCCTATGTCACCGACGGCACCACCAATGCCACGCTCCGCAAGGGCGACCCGCTCGAGACGCTCACCAAGGAGCGCGCGTACGAGATCCTCGCCGAGAAGCGCGCGGCCGGCCCGGCGAAGCGCCCGGCGCGGGGTGCGAAGCGGACCAGCACCAAGAGCAGATCAAAGGCGTGACCCGCCGGTCGCGGCGAGGATCCGACTCGTGGTCACGAATCGGATCCTCGCAGGCATCGCCGTCAGGTCATCGCAGGACGTACAGGTCGTACGTCGTGTGCCAGTCGCCGCGGCAGTCGTAGGCTCGCCACGCGCCGATCCGGAGGCCGTTGCTTCCTGCGTTGTTGCAGTTCGCGGCGGTCCAGTACCAGCTGAAGTAGGTCCAGCCTCCGACGCCACCGCCGACGCCGGTCGGGTCGACCTCAGCCTGTACGGCCGTCGGTGCTGCGGTCACCGTTGGCGCCGCACTGGCGGATGCGGCACTACCTGCCATCGTTGTCAGCGCAAGAGCCGCCGCCGCGAGGAGGCGAGTGAGCTTCGTGCTGGCGATCGTGCGTGTCATGTCGTTCTCCTTGTCGGGTGAGTAGACGCGATCGACGCTAGGGACGGCTACTTACACACTGCTGTCACCCGCGTGCGAGGGGTCTTCGGGCCGAAGGATGTGCGGCTCCCCTACGCTCCTGAGCGTGCGAGACGATGCGGCTACCCGAGAGCTCAGGAATGCCCACGACGTGCTGGCGCCGGTCTACGCGGAGCGGCTCGCCGGGCTGCTTGACGAGATGCCGATCGAGCAAGCGCTGCTCGGGCTGTTCGCCGACTTGGTGCGCCGCACGAATAGGGTGCGGGTCGGAGACATCGGATGCGGGACCGGGCGGCTGCTCACCTACCTGGCATCGCTCGGGCTGGAGCCTCGTGGCGTCGACCTGTCGCCTGAGATGGTGCGGGTGGCCCAGCGCGACTATCCGGGATTCCAGGTCGAGGTCGGGGACATGGTGTCGCTGCCGTTCGCTGACGGGAGCCTCGCCGGCGCTGTGTGCTGGTACTCGATGATGTACCTGCCGCCGGGGCCGCGCCAGCAGGCGTTCGCGGAGATCGCCCGCGTGCTCACCCCGGGCGGCTACCTCGCGGTGGCCTACAAGCAGGGTGACGACTCGCCGCGACGAGGGGGCGAGCAGCTCGGCCTCGGCATCGGGTTCGACATCTGGTGGCACAGCCAGGCGGAGGTGGAGGCGCGGCTGGCCGAGGTCGGGTTGGAGCCGGTGTTCTGGGGTAGGCGCCCGCCGCTGGAGATGGAGCCACAACCCCAGGGCTACGTCATCGCCCGGCGTCCGCCACACGCCGCCGCGGTGTGAATCCGACGCACCTGGTGCGTCGGATCCGCACCGCACGCGTGCTACTCGCCTGGCAGCACCATCCCGACCTGGCGGCGGATCTCGTCCATTGCTGCCTGCGTGCCGAGGATCTCGGACCAGGGGCGTAGCGGCGACTCGAGATCGCCTGCGTGCACGCGGCGTGCCACCTCGGCTGCCTGGTACTGGAACCCGCCGGTGACCTCCGGGGCGATCGTCCACGGCTCGCCCTCGTGCGGGTGCACGGTGAACGCGGTGGGTGCGAAGAACGTGGCATCGATGGTGATCCGGCCTGCGGTTCCGGCGATCTCGGCCATGTTGTGCCCGCGTACCACCATGGTCGAGGACAGCTGCGCGACCGCCCGCTCGTAGGTGAACGTGATCGCGAGGGTGGCGTCGACGCCAGCGTCGGTGAGCTGCCCGGAGGCGTGCACGGCTGTGGGTTCACCGAGGATGTCGAACGCGAACGCCACCGGGTAGATCCCGAGGTCGAGCAGTGCGCCGCCGCCCAGCTCGAGCTGTGCCATCCGCGGAACGTGCGAGATCGCCTGGCTGTGGCTCGCGTACAGCGTCACCACGTCGCCGATCGCGCCGGAGCCGATCACCTCGCGCAGCGCGACCATGTGCGGCAGGAACCGGCTCCACATCGCCTCCATCGCGAACACACCGCGCTCGCGGGCGGCGTCGAGCACGTCGCGAGCCTCGGCCGCGCTCTGCGTGAACGACTTCTCCACCAGCACATGCTTGCCAGCCTCGATCGCCAGCAGCGCGTGGTCGCGGTGCTCGGAGTTGGGCGAGGCCACATAGACAGCGTCGACCTCCGGGTCGGCCACGAGCTCCTCGTAGCTGCCGTGCCCGCGCGCGACGCCGTGCTCGGCCGCGAACGCCTGCGCCCGGTCGGCCGAGCGCGACCCCACTGCCACCACGGTCGAGGCCGTGTGCGCGGGGATGTCGGCGGCGAACTTCCGCGCGATCCCTCCGGCGGCGAGAATGCCCCAGCGAAGCGGCGGTGCGGCGGCGGGGTCTGGTCCGAGGTCGAGAGTCACGGTCGCACCCTACTGACCGTGCAACAGACCTGACGCTCGATGACGCCGCAACCGGTTGCGCGGCCGAGCAGCGGGCATCG